>NZ_DAOMQT010000080.1:0-12661 GCF_035445465.1 Agriterribacter sp. | reverse complement strand
TGCGCAATTTTTCAAGCTCAGTGCTGGTAAGTATGGGCTGCTTAAGGGCAACTGCATGACAATGATGCGGTTCTTCTACAAGAAGATTTCCATTATTACCTACGTAAGAGGCAAGGCTCATTACCAGGCGTTCGCGTATAGGATCAATAGGCGGATTGGTTACCTGCGCAAATAGCTGTTTGAAATAGCTGCTGAGATGCTGCGGCTGATCAGAGAGTATGGCCAAAGGAATGTCTGTTCCCATAGATCCAACAGGCTCCTTGCCTTCAATAGCCATCGGCTTAACAAGCGTATCTATATCTTCCGTACTATAGCCAAATGCTTTCTGGTATTTAAAAACAGATTCTTCAGACAGGTGTGTGAAAGTTACGCGGGGAGAAGCTAACTCTTCCAACCGGATCTTATATTGATTCAACCAATCGCTGTAAGGCTTTTGCGAGCAGATATCCTGTTTCAATTCTTCATCACTGATGATCCGCCCCTGCTCCATATCCACCACGAACATTTTACCCGGCTGAAGCCTGCCGTAGCTTTTTACTATACGCGGGTCTACGGGTAAGGCGCCTGTTTCGGAGGCCATGATCACCCTGTCGTCGTGTGTAACGCAAAAGCGCGAAGGGCGCAGTCCGTTCCTGTCTAATGTAGCGCCAATGATCTTTCCGTCAGTAAAAGATATAGACGCGGGACCATCCCAGGGTTCCATAACGGCTGCATGATATTCGTAAAACGCTTTCTTTACAGGATCCATTTTATCGTTGTCATCCCATGCTTCCGGGATCAGCATCATCATTACATGCGGTAAAGAACGGCCGGATAAGGTCAGTAATTCCACCATGTTATCCAGGCAGGCCGAGTCAGACTGGCCGCCGGTTACAATCGGCAACAGCATATCCATTTCTTCCTCGCTGAAATAAGGAGAAGACAGCCCGTTCTCACTGGTCTTCAGCCAGTTCAAATTTCCCTGCAGCGTATTGATCTCTCCGTTATGCCCTATAAAGCGGAATGGCTGCGCCAGTTTCCAGGAAGGGAAGGTATTGGTGGCAAAACGGGAATGTATAAGCCCGAAGGCACTTACTACTCTCTTATTGCTGAGATCGGGAAAATAAGTGCGTACCTGCATACTGGTTAGCTGCCCTTTGTAAGTAACCGTTTTATAAGAAAGGGAGGCAATATAAAAACCAATGCTGTCTTTTTTTACCGTATTGTTAATGGTATGCGTAGCATAATTGCGGAGTATAAACAGCTTGCGTTCAAAGTCTTCCGGGTTTTGAATATGATCCGGGCAGACGATAAAGACCTGCTCAATTTCGGGTTCTACCGAAAGGGCGGTTGGGCCAATGCCGGTAGTATTTACCGGAACCTTGCGGTAAGTGAGTATTTCCAACCCGAGCTTTTCAGCGGCCCGTGCAAATATTTCACGGCATTCTTCCCGCATTTTATCTGCTTTAGGAAAGAAAATTACCCCCACACCATAGCGGCTAAAAGCGGGCAGGTGCACACCTAATTTTACACACTCGGCAAAAAAGAACTCATGCGGTACCTGGATCATAATACCCGCGCCGTCGCCGGTATTGTTTTCACACCCGCAGGCACCACGATGCTCCATATTTTCAAGCAGGGTAAGCGCGTCTGATATGATCTGGTGAGATTTGTTGCCTTTAATATTAGCCACAAATCCTACACCACAAGCATCGTGTTCAAATTCCGCCCTATACAAACCTTTTCTAACCATAGATCGGGAATTATTATATAAAAATCAAAAAAGAAGAGAATATTTAAATATTGTTTAAATATATGGCAGGCAAGGGGGTAAAAGTACTAAAAAAAACATAACAAATCAACCTTTCATCTAAAAAATACTAACAGTTGTTAATATCTTTCCCTACACCAGATATCCAAATAATTTATCGTTTTTATTGATTTCGAAGAAGTTAACCTGGTAGTCTTTCATGTGCTGGATAAGCTTATCGTAATCGTTCTTATCCTGCAGTTCAATGCCTACCAAAGCAGGACCGGCTTCCTTATTGGTTTTTTGCATATACTCAAAACGGGTAATATCATCGTTAGGCCCCAATATATTATTCACAAATTCCTTTAAGGCGCCGGGGCGCTGGGCAAAACTAATGAGAAAGTAATGCTTCAGCCCTTCGTACTGGAGTGATCTTTCCTTGATTTCGGGCATACGGTCAATATCATTGTTGCTGCCGCTTACAATGCAAACTACCTTTTTCCCTTTAATTTTATCCGCATAGCTTTCCAGGGCGGCAATAGACAATGCGCCTGCGGGTTCCGCCACAATAGCATCTTTGTTGTAAAGCCTCAGTATGGTGGTACATACTCTTCCTTCAGCCACTAATTGTATATCATCCAGCACATCCCTGCAAATTTCAAAGCTAATATCCCCTACACGTTTCACTGCGGCTCCGTCTACAAAATTATCAACCTGCTCCAATGTAACCGGATGTCCGGCATGCAGCGCGGCTTTCATGGATGCTGCGCCTGCAGGTTCCACCCCGATAATTTTTGTAAGGGGGCTGGCAGATTTAAAATAGGCGCCAACACCGGCAGCTAATCCGCCTCCGCCTACCGGAACAAAAACATAGTCAATATCACTTTGATCTTCCAGTATCTCAACCGCTACCGTTCCCTGTCCTTCAATGATGCTATAGTCATCAAAAGGCGGAATAAATATCATATTATGCTCCCTTGTATAAGATTTGGCCGCAACGGCGCAGTCGTCAAAAGTATCGCCTACCAGCTTTATTTCAATATTGTCTTCGCCAAACATTTTTGTCTGGCTGATCTTTTGCTTCGGTGTAATAACAGGCATAAATACCACGCCTTTAATATTGAGCTTCTTACAACTGTATGCGAACCCCTGCGCGTGATTACCGGCGCTGGCGCATACCACGCCACGTTGTTGCTGTTCCCTATCAAGGTTGCACATCATGTTATAGGCGCCCCTTAGCTTATAGGATCGCACCACCTGGAGGTCCTCCCTTTTTAAATACACATCACAGGCGTATTTGCGCGACAGGTTGCTGTTATACATGAGCGGTGTGCGGGTTACAGTACCCTTCAACCGCTTTGCAGCCTCCGGAAAAAAAAGCCTTCCTGACCAAACAGGAAGGCTCTTGCTGATTTGAGTATTTGTTTCCACCACTTTCATCTTATCCTCCACACTCATTACTTATACGTTAAAAAATTATTTTTGATTTTCAGGTCTTAAACTTCTTACCGTTTTACCTGCCTGCCATAATTCACTATCTCTCAGCTCTTTTAATTCTACTTCCAGCTTCTCGCGGTAATCGGGCTTGCTGTTGCTGTCTATAGAACGCTGCGATTCTTTACCTGCTGCAACACTCTCATATAATTCTTTAAATACCGGGGCGGTAGCATCGCGGAATTTTTTCCACCAGTCTAACGCGCCGCGTTGTGCCGTAGTAGAACAGTTGGCATACATCCAGTCCATACCGTTTTCAGCAACCAATGGCATCAGCGACTGGGTAAGCTCTTCCACCGTTTCATTAAATGCTTCAGACGGGGTATGTCCTTTATCGCGCAGCACCTGGTATTGTGCTGCAAAAATGCCCTGTATTGCGCCCATTAAAGTACCGCGCTCTCCTGTAAGATCACTGAATACCTCTTTTTTAAAATCTGTTTCAAATAAATACCCGCTGCCTACGGCAATACCCAGGGCTACTACTCTTTCTTTGGCTTTGCCCGTAGCATCCTGGAAGATAGCATAGCTGCTGTTTAACCCGCGTCCCTGTAAAAACATGCGGCGCAGGGAAGTGCCGGATCCTTTTGGAGCCACTAAAAATACATCCACATCTTTGGGCGGTATAATACCTGTTTGTTCATTGAACGTAATACCAAAGCCATGAGAGAAGTAGAGTGCCTTACCGGGTGTAAGATGCTTTTTAACGGTTGGCCACAATTCAATCTGTGCCGCATCGCTGAGCAGGTAACATATAATGGTTCCCTTTTGTAAAGCTTCTTCAATTTCAAACAGTGTTTCACCGGGTACAAAGCCGTCTTTTACCGCCTTATCCCACGTTTTTGAATTTTTACGCTGCCCTACGATCACATTAATGCCATTATCGCGCTGGTTCAATGCCTGTCCGGGTCCCTGAACGCCATACCCAATAACAGCCACTGTTTCATGCTTTAGTACTTCCTGGGCCTTGCTGAGTGGAAACTCTTCCCGAGTTACTACGTTTTCTTCCACACCGCCGAAATTTAATTTTGCCATCTTTTTAATTTGAAAATTTGATGATTTGAAAATTTGAAAATTATGAATGTACGCGTCGTTAAACAATAATCAATAATAATGCTACATACTGAACACCTCATCCTGCTTATCCAGAAACTCATTTTCCACTATTTCATCACCTGGTTTTTCTTCTTCGAACTCCCTGAGCTTTTCATAAAAACCATTGCTTTCATTAATGATCGCCACTCTTGCGCTACGAACAAATTCTATCAGCCCCAGGGGGCCCAGCACCTCAATGAGATTATTGATTTCTTCGCGGTGACCAGAGGTTTCAAAAACGGTATAATCTTTCCTTATCACTACCGCTCTTGCGCCATACTTGCGCAATAATCTTTCCACTTTAACATCTTCAATCACTTTATCAGTAGATACTTTATACAATGCCAGCTCCTGCCATACAATCTCATCGTTGTTATTGTAGTATGCTTTCAGCACTTCCACCTGCTTTTCAATCTGGCGCACTAATTTTTTTACCACCTCTTCCACCTCATTTATCACAATCGTAAAACGATGTATTCCTTCTATTTCAGATGGAGAAGTATTTAAACTCTCGATATTAATTTTTCTCCGGGAAAATATAATGGCTATGCGATTGAGCAAGCCTATATGATTTTCCGTGTATACGGTTATGGTATATTCCTGTTTCATGTATTACCTCCATCCCGCAATAACGGGAATTTTGATTTTCAATATAAATAATATAAATATTCTTAACCCTTTCTTCTCTTTCATCTACCAGGTGCATGTACCTTTGGTGATAAAGTTCAAATTGCGACCGGTTGCTGAAACGCCGGCCGGGACGATTACTTTATACCACCAAACGCGCCAAAGCACAAATTTTTATGCAGGATCTCCACGCTATTGAATCCAACTTTTTTCATCAGTTTTAACTGATAGTTTATGGATCGCGGTGAATCTTCTTTTGCTATATAATCCAGTACTTTTTGCCGGTATGCTTTGCCATTTAATCCTTCCAGATAATCGCCGTACTTTTCCCAGGTATACGCATTTAAAACGTCTGTTTCCTGGTTTATTAAATCTGAAACCATCAGGCAACCGCCCGGCTTTAAAAGCCTGTATAATTTTTCAAAAGTTGATTCCCAGTCTTCATCATCCCGCAGGTGGTGCAATACTGCGCCTGCCAGAATAATATCAAAATGATTTTCTTTTAAAAGCACTGTTCTTATATCGCCCTGCCAAAGTTCTATATTATTATTTGTTTTATCAGCTACTCTTTCAAATGCTTTATCCAGCATGGGCCTGCTCAGGTCTACCAGTGTACAATTGAGATCCGGCAATTTTGAAAGCATCATCAACGTATAATTGCCTGCGCCACAACCAACGTCTAACAGATTTTCAGCATGGGGAACAATTCTTTTCGCCGCTTCCGTAATCAGTTCCAAAGATATTTTTGCGTCAATAGTTGAAAGCTGCCCGGTTTCCAAATTCGAAAATCGTTCTACATCATTATCAAATCGCGCTCTTATTTCTGCCGTTGTTGATTTGCTCATTGCTATTTTTTCTTCATCATCATTCAAATCATACCCCCATCACTATTTCAACCTTATTTCTGCAACGCCGCAGCCCTGGGGCACCATGGGAAACACATTGTTTTCCCTGCCAACCATTACTTCAAGCAAATAGGAACCGCTATGTTTCAACATTTCATCCAGCGCTGGTTTCAAATCCTCTCTTTTAGCAATGCTTTTGCCTGCAATGCCGTATCCTTTTGCCACCATTACAAAATCGGGGCTGGTAATATTTACAAATGAATACCTTTTGTCGTTAAACAACTGCTGCCACTGGCGTACCATACCCAAAAAATGATTGTTCAGAATAATGATCTTTACATCCACGTTGAACTGCATAATAGTACCCAGTTCCTGAAGCGTCATTTGAAAACCGCCATCTCCGATTATAGCTATTACGCTTCTTTGTGGTGCGCCAAACTTGGCTCCTATTGCAGCAGGCAATGCAAAACCCATTGTTCCCAGTCCACCGGAAGTAACGTTGCTTTTACTTTCATTGAAATTTGCGTAACGGCAGGTTACCATCTGGTGTTGTCCCACATCCGTTACAAGAATGGCGTTGCCTTCTGTAAGTTCATTCAATACATTTATTACTTCGCCCATGGTCATTACTTCTCCGACAGGGTTCAGTTCTTCATTTATAACAATTTCTTCTTCCTGCTTTTTCATATCCTTAAACTTCTGCAGCCATACAGCATGCTGCTTTTGCTGAATCAAAGCGGTTAGTAAGGGAAGCGTTTCCTTACAATCGCCCCAAACAGGCACGGCAGTTTGCACATTCTTATCAATTTCCGCAGGATCAATATCAAGGTGGATCACTTTTGCCTGCCGGGCATATTTGTCAAGCCGGCCGGTAACACGGTCATCGAACCGCATACCTACCGCGATCAATACATCACATTCATTGGTTAATACATTCGGCCCGTAATTACCATGCATCCCCAGCATGCCTACGTTAAGCCGGTGGCTGGTGGGTAATGCGCTCAACCCCAGCACCGTCCAGGCGGCGGGCAAGCCTCCCTTTTCAATAAAATCCTGAAATTCCTTTTCGGCTTTGCCCAGAATAACGCCCTGCCCAAAAATTACAAAAGGCCGTTCCGCAGCATTAATTAAATCCGCAGCCGCTGTTATATATTCTTTACGGATCTCAGGCTTGGGGCGATAGCTGCGTATGTGATTGCACGGTGTATATCCGGGATAGCTGAACTTTTGTACCTGTGCATTTTTGGTAATGTCTATTAACACGGGTCCGGGTCTCCCGGTACGGGCAATGTAAAAAGCCTTAGCCAGCACACCCGGAATTTCCGTAGCATCTGTTACCTGGTAATTCCATTTGGTTACGGGTGTTGTAATATTAATGACATCTGTTTCCTGGAAGGCATCGGTACCCAATAAATGAGCGAATACCTGGCCGGTAATACATACCAGCGGCGTACTGTCAATTTGCGCATCGGCCAGCCCGGTTACCAGATTGGTGGCGCCCGGCCCGCTGGTGGCAAACACCACGCCTACTTCTCCCGATGTGCGTGCATAGCCCTGCGCTGCATGTATTCCTCCCTGTTCATGGCGAACGAGAATATGGTTTAAAACGTTTGTATAATCATACAAAGCATCATATATAGGCATGATGGCTCCGCCGGGATAACCAAAGAAATCGGTAACATTTTCAGCTACTAAGGCTTCCATCACCGCCTGCGCTCCACTGATCTCTGTTCCTGCGGCATACCGTGCAGGCTTTGCTGCGGGTTTCTTTTGGCCGGTTATTTTTTTTACTTTTTCTGTCAATAATGTATCGCTCATTATGATTCTTTTTTATCAGAAATTATTAATTGGTCCATGGGTATCATTCATCCGTTACACATCCCTCACTCGCATCCTTCACACTGGCGGCATATTTGAATAAAACCCCTCTGGTAACTTTTAACGCGGGTTGTTTCCATGCCGCCTTTCGCCGTGCAATTTCTTCAGCGCTTACTTTTAAAGAGAGCAGGTTTTTTGTTGCATCTATTTCAATGATATCGCCATCTTCCACCAAACCTATCAATCCGCCTTCGTAAGCTTCGGGAGTAATATGTCCGACGACGAACCCATGTGTGCCACCGCTAAACCTGCCATCGGTAATCAATGCAACCGATTTACCCAAACCAGCGCCAATGATGGCCCCTGTAGGTTTCAGCATTTCTGGCATGCCCGGCGCGCCTTTGGGTCCTTCGTTTTTTATGACGACGACATCTCCCTGTTTCACTCTGCCGGTAGAAAGGCCTGCTATCAGGTTCTTTTCGCCGTCAAACACCCTTGCCGGCCCTTCAAACCGTTCGCCTTCCTTACCGCTGATCTTGGCTACGCTTCCTTTTTCGGCCAGGTTGCCATATAATATTTGCAGGTGACCTGTTTTTTTAATGGGCTTTTCCAACGGATAGATAATATCCTGCGTTTCAAAATCTATGCTTTTAATCTCCGCTAAATTTTCGGCTACCGTTTTACCGGTTACTGTTAAACAATCGCCATGCAACAAGCCTTTTTCGAGCAGGTATTTCATTACCGCAGGAATACCGCCGTGTTCATGCAGGTCCTGCATTAAATATTTCCCTGAAGGCTTGAAATCGGCCAACACCGGCGTTTGATCACTCATGCGCTGAAAATCGTTCTGGGTTATTTCAACCCCCACACTTTTTGCAATGGCAATAAAATGCAGCACGGCATTGGTGCTTCCGCCGGTTATAATAATTACTCTCAGGGCGTTTTCAAATGCCTTCCGCGTCATAATATCAGAAGGCAAAATATTTTTTTCAAGCAGCAGGCGGATCGCTTTACCGGCAGCAAGACATTCCGTTTTCTTTTCGGGGCTAAGCGCCGGGTTAGAAGAAGAATAAGGCAAGCTCATGCCTAACGCCTCAATAGCCGATGCCATAGTATTTGCCGTATACATGCCACCACAGGCGCCGGCGCCCGGGCAACTATTCATTACAATACCTTTAAAATCGCCTTCGCTCAGGTTACCGGCAATTTTTTGTCCTAATGCTTCAAATGAAGAAACAATATTCAGATCCTGCCCTTTATAATGCCCCGGTGCAATGGTGCCACCGTATACCATTATCGCCGGACGGTTCAGGCGGCCCATGGCCATAATGCTTCCGGGCATATTTTTATCGCAGCCCGGCAAGGCTATCAAACCATCATAATATTGTGCACCGCAAACCGCTTCAATGCTGTCTGCAATAATATCGCGACTAACCAGGGAATAGCGCATACCGTCTGTGCCATTACTGATACCATCGCTCACACCTATGGTGTTGAAGATGAGCCCTACCATTTCGTTGTCCCACACACCCTGCTTTACAATCTTCGCCAGGTCATTGAGGTGCATATTACAGGTATTACCATCCCATCCCATACTTGCAACACCTACCTGCGCTTTTTTAAGATCATCATCCGTAAGCCCGATGCCGTATAACATAGCCTGAGCGGCGGGTTGCGTTGGGTCTTGCGTAATCGTTTTTGAATACCTGTTTAATTCCATTGCTTTATCTGTTATGTTTATTTGGGATTCATTTCAAATCTCAAATTTCAAATTATATGATCGTTGACCCCCTCAGCTCCATATCCGATCCATACGCTTCCCCCGGTACTTTATTGTTAACGTATTCGCAGATCAGCTCGCCAATGGTAGTGGTTAAATAAAAATTAACCGGGTCAATATCTTTGGTTACAAAATTGTGTTTCAGCGTCCAGTCTACCGCTTCCCTCACCAGCGCGGCTTCTGATTTTAAGCCGAAGTGATCCAGCATCATCGCTGCCGATAAAATGGAGCCCAGCGGATTGGCAATGTCTTTACCGGCTGCCTGGGGGTAAGAACCATGGATGGGTTCAAACAAAGCCACCCCATTTCCAACAGATGCCGAAGGCAATAACCCCAGCGACCCGGCAATAACACTGGCCTCATCGCTGAGGATATCGCCAAACATGTTTTCCGTTAACAGCACGTCAAACTGTTTGGGATTAACAATGATCTGCATGGCGGCATTATCAACAAACATATAATCTACCGCCACATCAGGGTAGCCTCCTGCTAGCTCCTGCACCACTTTACGCCACAGCCTTGAAGTTTCCAGCACATTGGCCTTGTCTACCAGGGTAAGCTTCTTACGGCGCTGCTGCGCATGCTGAAAAGCAAGATGACCTATCCGTTCAATTTCGCTGCGGGTATATACACATTCATCGGATGCCTGAGTTCGTTCCTCATTCCACGCTTTCTTACCGAAATAAATACCGCCGGTAAGCTCGCGGAAGATCACAAAGTCAACACCTTCCGTATGCTTCGCTTTTAAGGGCGACAGGTGCTGCAAAGTGGGATAGGTGGTAACGGGACGGATATTAGCGTATAGCTGCAAGACTTTTCGCAGTTGCAGCAAACCCTGCTCTGGCCGCACTTTGGCTTCGGGGTCATTATCGTATTTGGGATGCCCGATGGCGCCGAATAATACTGCATCACTGTTCAGGCAGGCCGCTATGGTTTCCTCGGGCAAAGGGCTGCCGGTTTTATCAATAGCGTCTGCTCCCATCAGGCAATAGGTATATTCAAACTCGTGTGAGCCCGTTTTAGCTACAGCATTAAGCATGTTTATGGATTGTTGTGTTACTTCCGGTCCAATACCATCGCCAAAAATGACTGCTATCTTTTTTTTCATCCGTGTATTTTATGCTCTTACAGGGTTACGGGGGTTACGCATGAATTAATTATACCTATTGCTTTTCAAACGCTTCAATCTCAGCTTTCATGTTTAGCAAATAATCTATATCATCGTAACCGTTTAACAGGCAGGTTTTTTTATAGCTGTTAATCTCAAATGATTCCTTAGCTCCTGTTGCCACAATTTTTATATACTGGTTTTCAAGATTCACTTCTATTTCAGCAGCAGGATCCTGATGCACCAATTCAAACAACTCCTGAAGAAAACTTTCCGGTACCAGCACCGGCAGCAGGAAATTATTTAAGGCATTGTTCTTGAAAATATCCGCAAAAAAGCTGCTTACTACCACATCAAATCCATAATCCTTGATAGCCCAGGCGGCATGTTCCCTGCTGGATCCGCATCCGAAATTTTTACCGGCTATTAAAATTTTACCGCTGTACGCGGTATTATTTAAAGGGAAATCCGGTTTGGGTTTTTGCTCATCACCATTCTCATAACGCCAGTCGCGAAACAGGTTTTTCCCGAAGCCGTCTCTGGTGGTAGCTTTTAAGAAACGGGCAGGAATGATCTGATCCGTATCAATATTTTCTATTGTTACAGGAACAGCCGTGCTTTCTATTATATTGATTGACTTACCCATGTTTACATTTGAGATTTCAAATTTCAAATTTGAAATTTAAATCAGCTCACGTACATCCGTTATTTCGCCGGTTACAGCAGCCGCGGCAGCGGTTAAAGGACTAACCAGCAGCGTTCTTGCCCCGGGACCCTGCCTGCCTTCAAAATTCCTGTTGGATGTAGAAATACAGTATTTGCCCGCAGGTATTTTATCTTCATTCATCCCCAGGCATGCCGAACATCCCGGTTGCCTCAATATAAATCCCGCATCTTCAAATACTTTATGGATGCCTTCTTCAATAGCCTGCTTTTCTACCTGCCTGCTTCCTGGCACCACCCACACTTCTACATTTCCGGCCTTTTTTTTACCTTTTACAAATGAAGCCACCATTCTCAGGTCTTCTATGCGGCTATTGGTGCAGCTTCCTATAAACACATAATCTACTTTTCTACCTTTAATATGTTCTCCCGGGTTCAGCCCCATATACAGGAGCGATTTTTCAAAAGAAGGTTTTTCCCTTTCATCAATTTCACTCAGTGCCGGCACATGCCCTGTAATACCTATGCCCATACCGGGGTTAGTGCCATAAGTGATCATTGGCTCTATATCTTCCGCTTTTATATGCAGCTCCTTATCAAATACCGCATCCGCATCGCTATATAAAGTGCTCCAGTTGCTTACTGCTTTTTCCCAGGCATTGCCCTGCGGGGCAAATTCCCTTCCTTTTATATAGGCAACCGTAGTTTCATCGGGCGCTATCATTCCGCAACGGGCGCCCATTTCAATGCTCATATTGCAAATGGTCATACGGGCTTCCATAGATAAATTCCTTATAGCAGAACCTGCATATTCCACGGCATAACCTGTAGCGCCACTTGCGGAAATCTGAGCAATGATATAAAGGATAATATCTTTTGAAACCACTCCTTTATTAAGGTTACCCTCCACATTAATGCGCATGAGCTTCGGCCTGGTTTGCATCAGGCATTGGGTAGCCAGCACCATTTCCACTTCACTGGTGCCAATACCAAAGGCGATGGTACCAAAAGCGCCATGCGTTGAGGTATGGCTGTCGCCGCATACAATGGTCATGCCCGGCTGTGTAATGCCCAGCTCAGGGCCAATTACATGCACAATGCCCTGGTAGGGATGTCCTAAACCATACAGCTCAATGCCAAATTCTGCACAATTCTTTTTCAACTGCTCTACCTGAATACGCGATAATGCTTCTTTTATAGGGAGATGCTGGTTTAAAGTAGGTACATTATGATCGGCGGTAGCTACCACCTGTTTCGGACGAAATACTTTAAGCCCTCTTTGCTCAAGTCCTTTGAAAGCCTGCGGACTGGTTACTTCATGAATAAAATGTTTATCAATATACAACACCGAAGGCCCGCCGGCAATGGTTTTCACCACGTGCCTGTCCCATATCTTATCAAATAAAGTGTTACCCATCGTTCCTTTTTAAAGAAGCGTGACGCCGAAGCGCCACGCCAATCAGAGTGCTTAACGCAACATGAGAAAACATCTGCTTATTATGCAA
>NZ_DAOMQT010000079.1:0-12748 GCF_035445465.1 Agriterribacter sp. | reverse complement strand
TTGAGGACTAAAGTTACGGATAGTGCGGAAGGCTACCGTAGGTTTAGTTCAACATCAGGTTTTGTGCAATTGGGGTGGACGGAAGTACAATCATCAGCAGTGCATATCCCAGCTTCATATTCGGCGGACGGAATTCTGCCGGGCAGTAGTTCTAAACTTCGGCTTTTAGTTATAAATTTAGCTTCGGTTCCGGGCGGACAGTTGGTCAATTCCCCAACTGCACAAAGCCCTGGCCGTTAGCAGCAAGTGTAAAGGACGACACCACAACGACAAACAGACGCCTAAAAACTAAGAAAAAGTAAACTATTTTTCGTCCCGACGGGGTCTTCACAGCCTTGCTATTGAGCGCAGGCGAGACCCCGGCGAAACAGGGAGGTAGTTTTTAGCGAAAAAATTACAGCCTTTTTCAAAGTCAATATTTTACGGCAGTCCCGCATAGTTTTTTATGAAAACCCCTGCATGGCTATTAATATTTTTGCGGGACAGCGTCCCGGGAGAACATACTGCATACGACGTCAGAGACATCGTATAGCAGTGTTTGCACGGTTTTAATCTATTGAGCTATTTCCCCACCGCACATTTTTTAATTCAATTTTATGCTTACCAGCAAACGGCACATTTGCTTTTGCCCCAGCCACAAGCTAACCCAGCCGTTTTTTGCCAGCACACCCCTAAAAATGATGTTTCATATCTATAATGTCAGGTTTATCCTGACTATATCACTATAAACAATAACTTTTTTCCGAATTGGGGCAATTAACTCAATTATCTTTCGTATCATTATTGTCAGGTTTATCCTGATATTATTACTATGAAAAATAAATACATATCAACGCAATCGAACGAACTTCTATCCTATTTCAACGGGCAAAACAGGAATAGCTTTGACTATTCTTTGGCTTACAAAGCACTGCCCGACTCTAAAGCGAGTGCCGTCAGAGAACTACTCAGCGATATGACAAAGAGAGGTTTGTTGATGCGTTTGAAAGAAGGTGTTTATTACATCATTCCGTATGAGCAAAATGCGGAAACTTACATGCCTGACTGGCATTTAATAGCGGAGCATTTAGTCAATGATGCCAAACATTATATCGGATACTATTCCGCCTTACAGATTCACAACCTTATTACTCAACCGTCATTAAAAGAACAAATAGTTGTATCAAAACAAATACGACCATCGGAAATAAAAATAAAAGAAGTCCCTTTTCAATTTATTTATCATAACGAGAAACATTTTTTTGGTTCAAAAAAAATGTGGGTTGACAGTTTCAATAAGGTGCTTTGTTCTGACTTGGAGAAAACTTTTATTGACTGTTTGTTTAAACCCGATTATGCAGGTGGAATAGTGGAAGTGGCAAGGGCAATCTACATTTCAAAAGACAAAATGAAATACGATACCCTTCTTGAGTACGCAAAAAAGTTTGATTCGCAAGCTGTAATAAAACGATTGGGCTTCCTTTTAGAAACATTAGACATTAACACCAATATTATTCAGGAATTACACCAAATGAAAACTGCCTCGTATGTTGTGCTTGATACCGAATTGCCTAAAACAGGAAAGCGAATAAGCCGTTGGAGTATTCAACAAAATTTGGAAACGGAAACCATTAAATCTGCCATTTACACATGATCAAACCCGGAGAAATACAGCAAAAAGCAAGGGCTGTTGGGGTACGTGACCAGCAGATTGAAAAGGATTATATTCTTTCATGGATTCTGTTTGGAATTGCCAAACATAAGCAACTATCGAGGGCAATCGTTTTCAAAGGTGGAACCGTTTTAAAGAAAGTATATTTTGAAGATTATCGTTTTTCTGAAGACCTGGATTTTACATTGCTGAATGCCGAAATATCCAACGACCAAATTTTCTCATGGTTCAAAGAAGTATTTGAATTCATAAGAGATGAAGCCAATATTCCGCTTAACATCATTGACAGCAACGACCATGAAGATGGCGGCATTAATTTTTACATCAGTTTCATTGGTCCGCTTGGCGGACAAGGAAATAGCAAAAGAGTTAAAGTTGATATTTCACGCAGTGAACAACTGGTTTTTGAACCAGTAATGAATGACGTATTCATTGGCTATTCCGATTTGGAAGAACACCAACTATTATGTTATCCATTAGAGGAAGTATTGGTTGAAAAAATGCGTTCCGTGATGCAACGAATGCAAGCGAGAGATTTTTACGACATCTGGTATTTGCTGGAAGAACATGAAATGGATGCAAATTTTTATCTGAACGAATTTGAAACCAAGTGCAAAAACAAAGGTTTATTGCACACCGATTTTCCGAAAAAATTAACTGAACGTTTACCTCAATACCAAGGCAGGTGGCAAAGCTCCATGAGCGAACAAATAAAAGACCTGCCCGACTTTGATCAGGTAGAACGTGAAGTAAAAAAGCATTTGAAAAAATTGAAATTATGACTCAAAACAATTGGAAGATTATCTCTGGGGCGTCGCCAACATATTGCGTGGGATGATTTTCGTCCCGACGGGGTCTTCACAGCCTTGCTATTGAGCGCAGGCGAGACCCCGGCGAAACAGGGAGGTAGTTTTTAGTGTGAAAAATTATAGCCTTTTTCAGAGTCAATATTTTACCACAGTCCCGCATAGTTTTTTATGAAAACCCCTGCGTGACTATTAATATTTTTGCGGGACAGCGTCCCGGGAGAACATACTGCATACAACGTCAGAGACATCGTATAGCAGTGTTTACACAGTTTTAATCTATTAAGCAATGCTGTCAAAATCGTAGCCGGCCCGTGTTAGTGCTCGTTTGGCTGCTTCCAGCGCAAAAGCTGCCGGATGATGGGGGTGCAGCGGTACTTCTGAAATATGAGCAAGCTGTTCTAAAAGTTCCAGGGTTTGATTTTGGGTGAGTGCTGCACATACGTCGTACATGCCACCGGGTTCTTCTTCTGCGATATCATGCTTATCTAAAACATGCCGCAGCACTTTTATCAACGAGGGGGTGGGCGGGGGCACCATCAAAGCGGTTATTGCGCCATGCTCAAGACGAAGCTTTGCGGCAAGCGGCACGGGAATGCCTCCGTTTGCTTTTTGTGCCGCCGGGAAAAGAACTTTCTCTTCCATCTTGATATGCGTCAGCAACCCCGCGCGAAACCGTTGATAATATTCCATTTGAATTTCATCGGGGTTTTGGGTTGCCAGGTCTAACAATTCGTCAATCCGGCGATGGTCATCTGTGAAAAACTGATATAGCTGCCTGTTCATGGATTTTCAATAATACGATATTTTTAATGTTTTCGTTTTGCGGGACAGCGTCCCGGGAGAACATAAATGATACGAAGTCCGGAGACATCGTATAGCGGGCGGGATACAAAAAACTCTTTCTGCTCAATGCTAATTCTCAAACCGGTAAGTTCCTGCAGGCGCTTCAAATACAACATAGCCCTTGCTGATCCCTGTTTTTTTTGCATAAGATGAATTTACCTGAACCGTTTTTCCATCCTCATCAGGAAAATAAATGGTTGCCGTACAATTCGGGGGAATCGTAACCAGGTATACCAGCTTATTGTTTTCACGCTTCCAGTGGGCTTTGATATTCCCGGAAGGGGAATCAAATTCTGCTTTTGCCCATGTTAGCTGCTCCCCGGTGAACTGAGGAACACGCAGGCTGAATTTCCTGAAACCCGGGTAATCATCATGCTTTCTGATCCCGGCTACTCCGTCAATATACCATGCCCCGGGATAAAGATAAGAGCTATGCAGCAGGGAGTGGTCGGTAAGATCTTTTTCCCACGTCTCCCACATGGTAGTAGCGCCATTTTCACGCATAAAGCCCCAGCCGGGGTATGTTGTTTGGGAAGTCATGGAATAGAGGAGATCATCGCGTCCTTCTTCCCGGAGCACTTTAAACAACATCGTTCCCCCGGTTATTCCTGCGTCAATGTGTCCTTTCTGATTGACCAGGATCTCTTTTTCTAATCGCTTCATCACTAAAGGACGCAATCCGGCAGGCATAATATCTCCGTACAATGCGGCAGCAAGGCTTCTCATGCTGTTGTCGGCATAGTTGTGATCATCAGCATGGTACCAGGTACGGTGAACAGCTTCGCTTGCCAGTTTTGCCTGTTTCTCCCATTGTGCAGCCTCTTCATTCCTGCCTATAACCCGGGCAAGCTTTACGGCTGTTTTCAGGTTGTAAATCCAATAACAGTTATTGAAAAAAAGGTTTTCATCAGAATAATTGTTCATGCCCTGTGCATTAGCGTCCGGCCAAAGCCAGTCGCCTAAAAAATCCCATTTTCCTCCGTAACGCGTGAGCATATTGTTTTTTACATGCGTATCCAAGAAACCCAGCCAGCCTTTGATCATATCAAAGTTTTCCTCTACGGCGCGTTTGTCGCCAAGGTATTCATAAAGGAACCAGGGCAGGGTAACCACAATGCCACCCCATGCCGGGCCGCCTCCGCCATGATAGGTGGGGGCGGTTTGAGGTAAGATCCCGCCGCCGAGGCGCCGTCCGCTTTCAGGCTTTTTATGCGCCCATGTGGTATCGTTCATATTACCAACCATTGGCTCTGTTCCCTGCACATCGCGCCAGTCCTGCAGCCATTTGGTATAAAATGCACCCAGCCTGTAATTGAGCAATCCTGTTTCAGCAGTAGCATGGGCATCGCCCCCGTAGCCAAATCGTTCACGTTGCGGACAATCCACTACATAACCGCCGAGCGATAAATTTTCGAATGTCCATCTTACCGTATTATAAATCCAGTTTTGCAAAGGATCGGAGCATTCAAAAGAGGTTGTGGTTTTGAAATCTGTACGCACCATCCATCCTTTAATATCGGCTTTCTGCGGAGCCTGCTTTACACCCTGTATCGTCATCCATCTTCCGGAGTTATAGTTAAACCTGTTTTTAAAACTGCCCTCACCGGTTGGTCCTATAATATACAGGTTATGCAGTCCGTAGGTCATGTCCTCCTGTTGCCGTTCGGAAAAAAGCAGCCGCACAGTGTCTCCGGGATTGCCTTTCACATGAACCTGTATCCATCCGGCAAAGTTTACACCCATATCTGCCCGGTAGGATCCATCGGCACGGTGTTCAATGGAAGCCGGCTGTATCTCATCAAACAATGCATTGGTTTCAACCTGCTGTGCAGAAAGCTCCAGCTTTGGCGTATATACATTCACATTTTTCCATGCCTCGTCGTTATAGTCTGCTTCATTCCAGCCAGGTATCTCTTTATTGGCATCCCAGATCTCGCCTCCATATCCGCCCACACCAAAGCCCCAGTTCCCGATGAGCTGGTTTGGGCTTGCATGTGTTTTCCATGTTTCATCGGTAATAATTCTGGCTATTCGCTGGTTATGCTTTCCGGTAATGTCGGTCTGGGCTATAACCATGGGCGTCCGCGGCTTATCGGGTGTAGCATAAGGAGCATATATAGACCAGGAAGTTCCCAGCCATAAGCCAATAACATTCTTTCCCGGTTTCAAGGCTGTTGTTATATTATAAGCAATGTAGCGGGCGCGTTGGGTATGGTCGGTTACGGCAGGCGCTAAAACATGGGCGTCTGCTTTTTTGCCGTTGATATACACTTCATGGTATCCTACAGATGCCACATACAGCACGGCTCTTTCGGGCTTTGTTTCCAAATCGAATGATTTCCTCATCCACGGATCGGGTATTTTATTGCTGCCTTTATAGGGGTCATATATTTCATCTGTGCCGATCCATTTTGCGGTCCATTCTTTCTGATCAAACAGCCCGGTGCTGAAGTGCGCGGTTTCGCTCAGTGGCGATACCATTCCCTTTTCGTCTTTTACACTTACTGTCCAGTAATAATCTTTATCCGACAGAAGTGCTTTGCCTTTATAAGGAATAAGATGTGATTCGCCGGATGGTATCCAGCCGCTGTTCCATATATCTGCTTTGCTTTTGTTAAGCTGGTCTTTTGTGGAACCAACCATTATACGGTAAGCCGTTTGCTTTTGAGCAAAAGCCGAAGCGTCTGCCGGGGCCAGCTTCCAGCTGAAGCGGGGTTGTTTTATATCCAGTGCGCCGGGATCGTCAAGATATTCGCAGGTAAGCGCTACCGGATAGATGCTTGATTTGTTTTGTGCGGAAACAGCAAAAAAAGCGCTGAAAAGAAAAGCCAGGAGAATAAATTTTATACGCATACACGATATGATGGTTAAGGCTAAGATAATACTTATACCATTGGCCTTTACATGCGATTTAACCGCAGCCACTCTGGCAACATCTGCAATAGAAGGACTTTAAAAAATAGTTTCACTTTAGGGCAACAATTGCTTATCTTTGCATTGTGAACAAAAAACAGAAATTCCGAAACGGTTATCACTTACAAACATTATTTTGAAGCGTTTTTGTGAAACAACGTCAGAAAGTAAAGGATAAAATCGTTTGGACGCTTGACCTGATTGAAGAAATTGACAGAGTTCCTGAAACTTATCTTCAACACATGCAGGACGGATTATATGAAGTCAGAGTAAACTTAGCTAGCGACATTTTTCGGATCTTTTGTTTTTTTGATCAGGAAAAATTGATTGTGTTAGCAAATGGCTTTCAGAAGAAAAGTCAAAAGACACCCAAGCAGGAAATTGAGAAAGCACTTAAAATAAAAAAAGAATATGAAGACGAAAGGAAATAACACTATGACACTTGCCCAGTTTAAGGATAAGCATTATGGCAAAACCGGGACAGCAAAGCGTGACCAACTTGAAGCAGGTTATCAAAACTTTAAAATTGGCGCATTAATTCAGGAAGCAAGAAGGGAAAAAGGTTTGACACAGGAACAACTTGCTGAAAAAGTGGGAACAACAAAATCCTACATTTCAAAAATTGAGAACAATCTTAAAGAAGTGAGAATTTCCACTCTTCAAAAAATTGTATCAGTTGGCTTCGGTGGACAACTACAATTATCAATTAAACTTTGACAGGAACACCATTATGAACTATATCCGGCCGCATGACTTTTTATGAACACGCCGGCATGAAGTAAATTAATTTTACGGCCCTGGTACGTGTCTCACGTACCAGTATCATTAGTGTGGCAGGTCTTTGCGGGACGAAGTCCCGGGAGAACATACAGCATACGAAGCCGGAGACATCGTATAGCAGACATTGTACAACGGCGCGCAATTCCCGGATGCGGTCAGTACGCGGCAAGGGAGCGTCAGCCGGCATGTTTGCAAACCACAAAATTATAGCACACTAATATCCGGCTTAAGCTATAGATTGCAGCCTTAAACACAACACATGAAGCGCTATGTTATTATACTGCTAACAGTATTATTTTTCATAGAAGCTGCTGCGCAAAAATTGCAACCGGGCTTTGATAAACAGGAATACACAGAGTTGTTGAAGCTCACTGCTAAGAACAGCGAGCTTGAATTTGGGAAGAATATACCTTCTCCCGAACGGTTTACACTCCGGTACCGCTCAGCAACGGTTGGTCTGGATAATGTGTGGGAGCTTTGGCTAAGTTCCGACAGCATGGCTGCCATCAGCATCAGGGGCTCTACCCTGAATGCGGAAAGCTGGCTGGCTAATTTTTATGCGGCAATGGTTCCTGCAAAAGGTGAATTAAAGCTTTCTGACACCGATACTTTCAGGTATGAGCTGGCCCAAAATCCGCTTGCAGCCGTTCATGCGGGCTGGCTGCTGGCAACAGCGTTTTTATCGAAGGATATTTTACAGCATATAGATGCGTGTTACCAGGCTGGCATTAAAGACTTTTACATTGTGGGACATAGCCAGGGCGGCGCGATCAGCTTTTTAATGACGGCTTATCTGTACAGTCTTCAAAAGCAAAATCTTTTACCTGCAGATATCTGCTTTAAAACCTATTGCAGCGCCGCGCCCAAACCGGGAAACTTATATTTCGCCTACGCCTATGAAACCATCACGCGGGATGGCTGGGCTTATAATGTTGTTAATGCCGCCGATTGGGTACCGGAAGTGCCATTCTCTGTGCAAACCACAGATGATTTTAATGAAGTGAATCCATTTCCGCTCGTTAAGGGGCTCATTAAAAAACAGCGATTCCCTAAGAATATTTTTTTAAAACGGCTGTATAATAAATTAGATAAACCTTCCCGCAGGGCACAAAGGAATTACCAGAAATACCTCGGTAAAATGATGTCGAAGGCGGTGCAAAAGCACATTCCTGACTTTAGTCCGCCCGCGTATTTTAAAAGCAACAATTATGTGCGTACCGGTAATCCTGTCATTCTAAACGGAGACGAAACTTATTTTTCGGTTTTCCCGGTTGATAAGGAAAAGTTTATGGTGCACCATTCATTTGGCGCGTACCTGTTCCTCGCGGAAAGACTATAATGCGATTGGATTGACGTACATCTGCGCTATGTTAAACGTGAGAGGTGAGAAGTGAGAGGTGGTGAATAGTGAATAGTGAGAGGTGAGATTCACTATTACCTACTGCCTGTTCACTCCCTTCCACCATTACATAAAGAGTGCTGTTACATAAAGAGTGCTGTTACATAAAGAGTGCTGTTACATAAAGAGTGCTGTCCTGTAACATAGGAAGCACTCTTTATGAAGTTGCACAGGCAGGTTGTTATTTTGCCGGGGGCAGCAACACCGCGTCTATAACATGTATAATACCGTTTGACGCCGGGATGGAAGCTATAATATTGGCTCCGTTCACCAGCGTTTTTCCGTCGTTCACCGTAATGCTGATATTATCTCCGTTGGCTTGTCCGAAAGTTTGCCCGTTGGTAAGCATTTCGGGCCTTAGCACGCCAATATACACATGGTATTCCAGTATATTGCGGAGGTCATCTTTTTTTGCAGGCTTCAGTAAATCGGTCAGGGTACCCGCAGGCAGCTTGTCGAAAGCCGCATTGGTAGGTGCAAACACGGTAAATGGTCCGGCATTGGAAAGAGCGTCTACATATCCCGCCGCCTGCAGGGCCTTTACGAGGGTGGTATGGTCGGCGCTGCCCGCTGCTATTTTTACCACGTCTTTTTGAGATTCATTGTCCTGTACGCCCGACTGGCCACTCAGCACAGCATCAGAACCTGTGGTTGCAGTAGCAGCTTCAGTTGTGCCGGTAGCGGCATCATTGCATGCCAGCCATAAAATGGTACTCATGAGCAGGACTGCAAAGAATAAATAATTTTTTTTCATAATCATTTTGTTGTTGTGTAAATGAAGGGTTCCGGCACATCGTATGTAACGAATGCCGGTACAAAATAAGTTGGAAAAATGGCGTCTGTTATGACGATTGTCATGCTGCAAAAGGATATCGGTCATCTTCAGTTTTTAACGCCGGTAACTCCTGATCCTGTACCCGGCTCCTGGAAATGTATTTTACTGAAGTTTTTTAAATATTTTTGCGTACTTTAAAAACTTCACAAAAGCTTGTAAATAACTATTGATGGGGCATCTACCGAAACTGATTCAGGATTTAGCGCTTATATTAATGGCCGGCGCCATTGTAACCTTACTTTTTAAACGGATTAAACAGCCCCTGGTACTGGGCTATATCATAGCCGGATTTCTGGTAGGTCCGCACTTTCATCTTATACCAACGGTGGTAGACAATGAAAATGTAAAAACGCTTGCAGAGATCGGTGTTATCTTTCTCCTGTTTAGTTTGGGGTTGGAGTTCAGCTTTAAAAAATTAATGCGGGTAGGAGGGTCTGCCTCTATCACCGCCTTTGTTGAAATCTTATTTATTACCATAGCGGGTTATTTCCTGGGTAAAATATTGGGCTGGTCTACTATGGACAGCCTTTTCCTGGGCGGTATGCTGGCCAGCTCTTCCACTACCATTATCATCAAGGCTTTTGATGAACTGGGTATAAAAACAAAACAGTTTGCCCGTATTGTATTTGGCGTGCTGGTGGTAGAAGACATTGTTGTGATATTACTGATGGTATTGCTTTCAACAGTGGCCGTTACCCAGCAGTTTGAAGGAACGGAGATTTTATTAACCATTCTAAAGCTGTTATTCTTCCTGGCCTTGTGGTTTATAACCGGCATTTTTCTTTTACCTACCTTCTTAAAAAGGGCAAAAAAATTAATGGATGAAGAAACCCTGCTTATTCTTTCTATTGGGTTATGCCTGGGTATGGTGGTTTTGGCTACGCAGGTTGGTTTTTCGGCAGAATTGGGCGCCTTTGTTATGGGATCTATCATAGCGGAAACCACTTTCGCGGAAAAAGTAGAACATCTTACCAAGCCGGTAAAAGACTTGTTTGGCTCCGTGTTTTTTGTGTCGGTTGGTATGATGATCAATCCTGAGGCTATGGTGGAATACGCGTGGCCCATCTTTTGCGTAACGCTGCTTACCTTATTTGGAAAACTATTCAGTACTACGCTGGGCGCGCTGCTTTCGGGACAGCCGCTCAAACAATCGGTGCAGGTGGGTATGAGTATGGCGCAAATAGGGGAGTTTGCTTTCATTGTGGCTACACTGGGGCTTTCATTAGGTGTGATCTCCGATTTTCTTTTTCCCGTAGCGGTTGGCGCTTCTGCTATTACCACCTTCACAACACCCTATCTCATTAAGTATTCGGAGCCTTTTTATAATTTTATAGCAAAGCTGCTGCCTGATAAATGGGTGAACAGGCTAAACAGGTATTCGTCCAGCACGCAAAGCATCCAGGCCGAAAGCGACTGGAAAATTGTATTAAAAAGCTATGGCAGAATTGCCCTTACCAATGGTATTATTTTACTGGCGCTTATATTGGTTTCATCCAATTTCCTGCTGCCCTTTGTTCATGAAAGAGTGGAAGATGAAACATTAAGGATAATTATTGTGCTGGTGATATCGCTCGGCGCTGCCGCACCCTTTATGTGGGCCCTTATGGCTAAAAGACCCAATAACCAGGCGTATAAGGAACTTTGGATAGACAAGAAATACAACCGCGGCCCGCTTTTAATTGTGGAAATAGCCAGGAATATTGTAGGCGTGCTGGCCATTGGCTTCTGGGTTGACCGGCTGGCTTCTACGCAGGTTGCGCTTTTGGTGGCCATACCCATTACGATACTGGTATTGATCATTTTCTCTAAAAGGATTCAAAAATTCTATCAGCGTATTGAAAGCCGTTTTATCACCAATCTTAACGCCAGGGAAACAGCCGCTGCAAATGGCGGGTCGGCAGAAACCAATATTTTAAGGAAGAATGTTGATTTTGGTTCGGACCTGGTGCCCTGGGATGCTCATATTATAGAAATGGAGGTGAATCCTTACGCTGAATATATTGGCAGAACACTGATGGAACTGTCCTGGCGGGAGAAATACGGAATAAATATTGTTTATATTAAAAGGGGTGAGCAGCTTATTAATATTCCGGGACGTCATAACAGGTTATTGCCTTTTGATCATGTGGGGATCATTGCCACCGACGACCAGATCCAGGTATTTAAACCGGTATTTGATGCAACGGAAAGCATCGCGGGGGAAGAACTGGACATCAGCGACATCTCTCTTGAAAAAATACTCGTGGATGAACATACCCGTTTAAAAGGATTAACCATACGTAACTCGGGCTTACGGGAACGTACAAACGGACTGGTTGTAGGCATACAACGTGAAAAAGAAAGGATACTGAACCCGGATTCCTCCTCTGTTTTTGAGTGGGGGGATATTATATGGATAGTAGGCGAACGAAAAAAGATAATGCAGCTTGGACAGGAATAGCATGAACCGGAATTGGTGCTGGCCGTATTAAGGAGCATCAGCAGCAGGAAGCAGTTTTTTTATTACCGGGTTAATTGAAATGTTTTATGTATGAATTTTTCTTTGAAAAGATGGCCGAGAAGATAGCACTGACTTCCGGACAACAGGATATCATAAAGCGCTATCTTACCCCTAAAAAAATTCGTAAAAATCAATACCTGCTGCAGGAGGGTGATGTGGCCAAATATGCTGCTTTTGTTGAAAAAGGCGCGTTAAGGGCTTATTCGGTTAATGAAAAAGGGTCGGAACATATCATCCAGTTTGCGTTCGAAGGCTGGACAATATCTGATTTGCATAGTTTTATGACCGGTAACCCCGCTACCTACAATATTGACGCGCTGGAAGATTCGGAACTGGTGCTCATCAGCAAAAGCGCACAGGAAGAAATAATGAAACAGATCCCTGAATATGAAGTATACACCCGCTTACAGATAACAGGCGCCTATATGGCAATGCAAAAAAGGCTCACTTCTATTTTAAGCCTGTCGCTGGAAGAGCGGTATATTAACTTAACCAAACTTTACCCCAATCTAATACAACGCGTTCCCCAGCGCATGATCGCTTCTTACATGGGGCTTACTCCCGAAACTTTGAGCCGGGTTCGCAGAAAGATAAAAGACAAATGATTGGAATCAGGTATTTAAAGCGCAAATCCTTATCCGAAGGGTTTTCATTTTATTTACTTTTTGTCTCTTTAGTGATAAATGTTCTCTTTACTTTTTCTCTTGAAAGAAAAAGTAACAATCCCGATAGCTATCGGGACAAGCACGGATGAGGATACAACACATCCGTGCACACGCCTTGATTTAGCTGTGGCACTACTGAAGCTTCAGCTATTTATCCCTGATATAGTATGCAAAGCGTTTGAACGGGTGCATTTAAAATTGTCGCACCGCTTTGCTTCGTGTGGGCGGTGGAGACACCGCCCACGGCAGGCCGCCCCGGTTGGTGTCCCCACCAACCGGCGACAATTTTAAATGCACCCGTTTGAACTATTGTTACTTTCCCTGATTTATAGTTGCCCAATACTATCACTTAG
>NZ_DAOMQT010000078.1:0-12915 GCF_035445465.1 Agriterribacter sp. | reverse complement strand
CTGAGGGCTTCATCCCATGCAGTATCCGTAGCCTGTGTGTGGGCGTGGTAGCCGATGTATACTTTATGTTTCGCGGCAAGCGCTCCCAGGCGTTTGGAATGGGCCGGATCTTTGGGTAATTCAACAGTAACGGAATTCGCCCCCAGTGCTTTGGCAGCTTTCAGTGCATATTCAATTTCCGCATCGGTATTGTTTGTGCCCAGGGCACTGGGTTTAAAAGCATAGATGCTTACCCCGGCTTTTTTGAACATTTTTTTTACTTCCTTAAACTTATCCATGGAAACTGTGGCACGCCAGTCGGCTACTTTGCTTTTATCGGCCGGCTTTCCTGCATAATCTTCTACCGATTCGCCCATCAGTTCTACGGCGCTGATGCCGCTATCAACAATATATTGTAAAAGTTGCTCAACATTGTGCGGCATGCTCCGGAATGAATACGTGATCACACCGATCTGCACGCCAAAGAATTTCGAATTGGGTACTTTATCAAACGAAAATGCTTTTGACCATGCAGCCGAACCACCAATCAACAATCCCGCCGAAGCCAGTGATCCTTTTAATAAAAATTTCCGACGCGAGGCATTATAAGCATTGTTATTATTTAAAGACATAAGGCAAATTTTGAAATGAGCGATTTTACTAAGGGTAAATATATGCCTTCAATGTAAAGTGAAAAAATTAAATACCGGAACGCTAAGTACATAAAAACATTCCTCTTCTTATACGCGGCAACCCTTTTTGTTTTATATTAGAACATCCTTTTATTATGTATCATTTCATGAAAAAATATATTGTAAGCTTATTGCAATTCTCTGCTGTAATGCTTTTGACTATATCCGCAACGCAGGCCCAGCGATGGGTTAATTTGTTTAATGGCAAAAATTTAGATGGATGGCATATACTACCCGGAGGAGAATGGAAAGTGCAGAATGGCATAATAACGGGTACAAGTAGGGCTTCGGAACCGAAAGGAAGCACCGCGGCAGATGGTAGCCAGCTCTTTTCATTGCCGGACATTTTAGCCATTTTCTTTTACGGAACGGAAAACGCAACCACGAAATCTCCCTGCTTGCTTCCCAGTTTTCCATGTCCGCCGGCGGCTATCACTATATATTGTTTACCATTAACTTCATAGGTCATAGGCGTGGCCTGCGCGCTGGCCGGCAATGCATACTCCCATAACAGCTCACCGGTTTTTGTATTAAAGGCACGCAGGTGATTATCTAAGGTAGCGGCTACAAATAAGGTATTACCTGCGGTAACAATGGCGCCGCCAAAGTTTATTGAGCCCCAGTTTTTGGCATCAGGATACTGGCGCGGATCAAGCATATATCCCAGCGGCACTTCCCATTGCTTTGCTCCGTTATGTAAATCAATAGCAAGCAGCGTACCCCATGGCGGCTGGATTTGCATCATCAAACCTTTGTTTCCGGCTTTAAACAAATAATCGCGTTTCATTACATAGGGCGTGCCGGCCTGCCTGCCGGTTTCTGCTCTCATGATTTCCGAATGCTCCTTTTCTAATTGCGTCACTTTTTCCCTGGGCAGCATTCTTATAACTGCCGGTATCCGGTTAATATTAGTGATCAGTAATTCCTGCTTGGGGTCATAGCACATGCCACCCCAGTGAATGCCGCCCACATTTCCCGGCGCCACAAGGGTGCCTTCATAACTGGGAGGGGTAAACGGTCCTTTATTAACATATTGCGCAATCCGTTTTTCCGCCTCCGCTTTGTCCTCTTCGGTTATGCCCCATGCATCTGCTATAGTAATGCTTTGCAAACCTACAGGGGCAGGAAGCACAGGGAAAGGCTGGGTAGGATGTGCTTCTTCCCCTGCAATATCAGATGCCGGCACGCTCCGCTCTTCAACAGGGAATAAGGATTCGCCGGTTTCACGGTGCAAAACAAAAATGTGCCCCATTTTGGTGCCTACCGCAACTGCGGGAATTTTCCTGCCTTCTCTTGTTATTTCTATCAGCACAGGCTGCGCCGCAATATCATAATCCCACAAATCGTGATGCACCACCTGATAATACCAAATCATTTTTCCGGTGGAGGCACGAAGCGCCGCAATACAGTTGCCATATAAGTTCTGTCCTAAACGTTCTCCTCCGTAAAAATCCGGGCTCGGACTGCTGGCAGGAATGAATACAAGGTCACGGTCAGCATCAACCGAAATAACAGCCCACGCATTGGCAGCACCGGTTTTATGCGCTTTGGGGCCATTCCAGGTATGCCAGGCCTTATCGGTACTATCTGTTGGAATGGGATCCCAACTCCAGCGCAGCTCGCCCGAGTTGGCATCATAGGCCCTTACGGTGCCCCTCGGGTAATCGAAGCGCTGGTTATCGCCCATGGAAGAACCTACAATTACAAGATTGCCTATAACGGCAGGCGGGGAAGTTACACTGAGGTCTTTACCAAAGCCCTCCCTTAAATCAACCACTCCATCCTTACCAAAATAAATAACCGGGCTACCTGTTTTTGCATCCAATGCTATCAAACGCCCGTCAATTGTGGCAATAAAAATCCTTTTTGAAGCAGACTGGCTGATTTTATCACCTGGCGCGGGCCAGGCGGAAACCCCACGGGAAGTAATTTCAGAAAAATCATTCTTTAAATTCACCTTCGGATCAAAAACCCACTTTTGCGCTCCCGAAGCAGCATCTATCGCAAACACCCTGCAGGAAGCTGTACTGAAATATAATGTGCCGTCTATAAGAATGGGCGTTGCTTCAAAGGCCGCTTTCTCCCTTGCATTTGTGCCTTCATACTTGCCTAATTCGCCCGTTTGGAAGGTCCACGCTACCTGTAACTTTTTTACATTATTACTGTTGATCTGCTGCAATGAAGAATAACGGCTCCCCCCGGCATCGCCACCATAGGCTGACCAACCATTGTTACTTTTGCCATTTTGTACATTATGATTTGTTTGCGATTGTAAAGCAGGTGAAAGCAGGCTCAACCCCAGGAAGAGAAGCAATGTATTTTTTAGTGACATAACAAAATATTGAGCGAAAATGATATGGCACAATAAAAATACACATCTTTTATACTTGCAGGATAAAAGATGTGCAACAGTAGCAGAGTCACTAAAAACATCAGATCAGCCGAAGAATGTGGGCTTTAAAATAAACCGGCATATATGCCGGCGCAGCGGTCAGTTATCAATACGCAGAAAATTTCCGTTCTTATCAAACTCCAGCGTTATGCCGTTAGAAAGCTTTATCTCCTGCTTTGTTCTTTCCAGCTTCCACTCTTTTATAAATTCCGAAGCATAATTGGCGTTAACGTAAGCGAGGATAGCAGATGGGATTACACTATCCGGCAGTGCACTGTTGCCCTCTATTTCTTTTACTTCCCCGTTTTGATTAAATTCAATTTTAACTCCGTTTTTTAGATACACCGTATATGTGATCTGAAGATCATCAAACTCTTTTACGGCATGAACGATTGTTTGATCAGGAAAATGAGTAATAATATAGTTGGTGCTGGTGGCAGGCAGGTCATTGGATCCTACTACTTTTTCCTTGGTGCAGGAAGCAAGTAGCAGCACGGGCAATGCCAGTAACAAAAATGTTCCTTTCATAAAATGCATTTTAGATAACGGGTGAGAAGATGATATTTTCACATATGTAGCATGCTACTATGCTTATATTTGTGTGAAGTAAAAAAGAAAAATGTTTAAAAGATGTTAATAACGTATTCAGAAGCGCATAATGCGCTTTAACTGCGGCTATTTAACTTTTCATTTGTTTTCAACATAATGCTTAAACAACTGCAGGTTATTATCCATGTAGGTTTCCCTGAAGCTTTCAGAAAACAAACCATAGAATTTTTCCCAGGGATACCATTTAATATCTTCATTAATCCACCACTCTGTTTTGGTGAGCAGGCTGTCCTGCGGATGGCTTACAACAGTAAACCCGCTGGAAAAAACCTGTTTGTTTTTAGATCTTATAAGAACGGTTATACTGTCGCGCGCAAATTGCTCTAATTGTATGGAGTTTGGAACGCCATCGGCGCTTATCCAGTCTACCCGTTGAGGCGATAATATGGTATACTTTGCAGTACTGTCCTGCAAAATAGGATTCCAGTTTTTCCAGTCCTCAATATGCAGCAGGGCAGCCATTACCCTTTCGTGGGAAGCATGTACCAGTACAGATTTGGATACCCTTATTTTTGAGGGCAGCAGAAAGGAAAACAACAGCAGTATGATGCTGAATATTATAAGTCCTGTTACCGCCTGTTTTAATAAACGCATATTTTTAAGATCAAAATTTATTACTATTTTTTATTCCCATTTAAACGCCTTTACCGCAAGCGTATAGCCTATTACAGCCCATATAGCAAGTATGCCTAACTGTTTGCCGCAATCTGTTAAATGCGCGCCTTCAAAAGCCACGTTGCGCATGGCATCATTTAAATGGGTAAGTGGTAATATTTTACAAAAAGGCTGCAGCCAGGCAGGAAAGTTATCAATAGGAAAAAAGGTACCCGCAAGCAAAAACTGGGGCAGCGTAACCATATTAGCTAATGGCGGAATAGTACTTTCATTTTTCGCTATCCCGCTTACCACAAATCCAAACGACATAAAAACAACCAGTCCTATGAAACTCAATACCAGCAATTCCATAAAGGTGATCCAGCCGTGGATTAATGTAAAATGAAAAAAATAATATCCTACTAATAATATCACTACCGCCGTTATCAGTTGAAAGGTTACGCGGCTCAGGCCTTCACCCAGTACGATAAAGGTGCGGCTGACAGGTGTGGCGAAAAAACGTTTTAGCACTAAGGTTTGCCGCAGGCTGAAAAACAAAAATGCTACCCCAAATACGCCGGCACTCAATAAAGAGAATCCGAGTTGCCCCGGTAAAATGAAATCAATGGTACGATAGGTTCTTCCGGGTATTTTTTCAATATGATTATTAATGGCTGCAATAGTAGGCGTATTCGGATATTTTTGACGATCAATATTTTTGATGACTGATTCAAGAATGGAGCGCAGTACCTGCAAATTCTGTGGACTTACCGCTTCCGAACTTTTGAGGTTGATAAAATATGCCGGCGACTCATTATCATTTTTGTGAATGGAGATAATAGCTGTTAGCCTGCCTTTTTCAAGTTCCTCATTGAGCTCAATGTCCGGTTTTTCAATGATGCGGATACCGGCGATATTATGGATTACGCTATATAAATAGTGAGTAGTATCCGTACCGGGAGCAAAAGCTGCACGCAGGGAAACCTTGCTCCCCCCGCTAAAGAAACCAAAAACAAGAATAAATATAAGTGGAAAAGCAAAGCTGAAGGCAACTGCCGAAGGACTTCTGAAAATAGCAATAAGTCCCGCTTTGGCAATAGCTAACATGGCTTTAAACTGGCTATAGGATTTTAACATGCAATGTATAATTTGCCCGGTAAAGGTAGCGGATTGAAGTACATTAATAATTTACTCTACAACAATATCATAAGGCAGCCTTGTTTGTGCCGTACCCACCCTTTGCCTGATGCGCTGCAGTTGTTCATATAACTGGTATTGGCTGTAACTCAGTTCCTCCCTGATTGCTTTGGCTTTTACTGTTTTGCTGTAACTACTTTTTAGCATATCCCAGAACGACACCGGCTCAGGGTATTCTCTCAACGAGTAATCTTTAAGTTTGGCCATGCCTGCGGCGCATGCTATGGCATCGTTCAGTCCGCCAAGGCGGTCTACCAATCCAATTTGCATAGCACGACTACCAGTCCATACCCTTCCCTGTGCAATACTGTCAACCAGCAGCATATCTTTTTTCCGGCCGTCCGCCACCCGTGTTTTAAAATCATGATAAATGGTATCTATTGCGGCCTGTATAATTTGCTTCTCTCCTTCGGTGAGTGGCCGAACCGTTGTACCTATATCTGCATAGGGCGTGGTTTTTACCTGGTCGAATGTTACGCCTAATTTGTTTTTGAAAAAATCCTGCATATTAGGTACGATGCCAAAAACACCAATGGAGCCGGTAATGGTATTGGGTTGTGCAAAAATGCTGTCGGCCGCGCATGAAATATAATAACCACCGGAAGCGGCCACATCTCCCATGGAAACCACCAAAGGCTTTCCGGCTTTTCGGGCAAGCAGGGTTTCCCTCCATATAATTTCACTTGCCAAAGCGCTGCCACCGGGCGAATTAACCCGTAATACAATAGCCTTAATATTTTTATCCGTGCGGGCTTTTGAAATCAGGTTCCTGAATTCATCTGAACCTACCTGCCCTTCGCTTCCCCGGCCATATACAATATCTCCTTCGGCATAAATAACGGCTATCCTGTCGGATGTATATTTTTTTATGCTGGTTGCTTCAGCATAACTCCCTATTTGTACAAATTCAATTTTGTCATCTTCTTTAATATCCAGTCTTTTCCTGATCTCATCTTTCACCTCATCGTCATATTTTACACCGTCTAATAACTTATATTTTACAGCATCATTGGCTGTTTGTATCATATAGGCGTTGGCATACCCGTGAAGCGTTGCGGTATCAATGCTTCTCGCATCCGCAACCGCAAGTAAAAAACGATGGTATACATCTCCCAGCCATACCGTAGTTTGCAACCGGTTGGCTTCCGTCATCTTTTCTTCGCGCAGCGGTTCTGTAGCGCTTTTAAATTTACCATCATAAAATATCTGCGGTTCAATTTCAAGTTTCTTTAACGCGTTCTTAATGAAAAAAAGCTGGGAGGCAAATCCTTTCCAGTCTATCATGCCTTTAGGGTTGCAGTAAATTTTGTCGGCCGCGCTGGCAACAAAATAAGCTTTCTGGGAAATCATATCGCCGTAGGCAATAACGAATTTCTTACTCTCCTTAAAATCAAGGAGTGCGTTGCGCAACTCTTCACTTGCAGCAAACCCGTTTGCGTTTTCATTACATTTAATATAAATACCCTTTACCAACGAATCGCTTTTAGCATGTTGAAGGAGGCGAACAACATCATACAGGGAGGTTGAATAGATATCCCTGTCACCACTGAGCCGCGCAAGGGTATTGTCTGTTTTTTTATCCTTAAAACTCCGGGAAAGGTCAATAAATAAAACTGATTTTGCTGCTATTGTTGTTTTTTCACTACTGGCAATACTACCTGCTACAGCAAATAAAATAAGAAACCCAATCAAAGTAAAAACAACCAGTGCCAGCAAAGCGGCCAGGAAAAACTTAAAGAAACTCCTCACGTTAAAAATTTTAATCTGGTAAAAATAGAGATATTTGAAGCCGAAAATTACATACTATCCATGAATAAAGCGTATTTACTGATAGGCGGTAACATGGGCGACAGGAAAAAGCAACTAAAAAAAGCGGCAATGAGGGTTGAAAAGGCATGCGGCAGAATAGCGCTTTTATCGCATTTTTATGAAACCGCAGCCTGGGGGAAAACCGATCAGCCCCCTTTTTATAACCAGGCACTTATTGTACATACCACTTTACCTGCTTTGGAATTGCTTGATACCATACTGCATATTGAAACCAGTATGGGGCGACACCGGGTTGAAAAATTTGGCCCCCGGGTCATTGATATTGATATTTTGTTGTTTAATGATGCGGTTATTCATTATCCCAACCTGGTGGTTCCGCATCCCGAATTAGCTAACAGGCGTTTTGCCCTTGAGCCCCTGAATGAAATAGCTCCTGATGCGGTGCACCCGGTATTGAAAAAAACGATTAGTCGTCTTTTAAAAGAATGTCCTGATACGCTAGAAGTACGAAAACTGGAAAATTAGTGTATAACCCTTTCCGGTTTATTTAAAAGGGTTGTTTAAGTTTGGCTTACTTTATGAATTATCGTTTCATCACCATTGAAGGTAATATTGGTGCAGGTAAAACAACTTTAGCCCATCTGTTGTCGAGATATTTTAATGCAAGGCTGATACTTGAACAATTTGCGGATAATCCTTTTCTTGCTAAGTTTTATGAAAATCCACAACAGAACGCCTTTCCGCTGGAACTTTTTTTTATGGCCGAGCGCTATAAGCAACTTAAAGAGCTGGTACATACCCGGGATATCTTTCAGCACATAACGATATCGGACTATATGTTTACCAAATGCCTGCTTTTTGCAAAAGTAAATTTACCGGATGAGGAATTCCTACTGTACCAGCGTTTATTCGACATTATCCACCAGCAGCTTGTTCAGCCCGACATCCTGATTTACCTGCATGCGCCTGTTTATAATCTGCAGTCGAATATCCGTAAACGCGGACGTGCTTATGAACAAAATATTCCTGATGAATACCTGTTCAATATCCAGCAAACCTACACGCACTATATCAAACAACATAATATCAGAACCTTATATGTAGATGCCGGCAAAGCAGATTTCCTGGGTAATGAAAATCATCTGAAAGCGATTATTGACGCGCTTGATAAAGATTATGATGCCGGCCAGTATTACATAGCGCTACCCTGAAAATTGAAAAGTGATGAGTCTTCAAACCTATTTTAAAACAGGCGCCCCGTTTGAAGCAGTACAAATACCGGAGTTCAGATATTTGATAACCGGACGTTTTTTATTTATCCTTTCGCTGCGCATGATGAGCACTCTCGTTGGCTGGTGGATATACCAGCTTACCAATGCTCCCTTCGCTATTGGCCTCATCGGTTTGTCGGAAGTTATTCCCGCGCTCAGCCTTGCCTTATATGCAGGTCATGTAATTGATATGAGCGAAAAAAGAAAGCTGCTCCTCACAGGCGTGTTGATGTATGTATGCGCAGCTATTGCATTACTGATCCTTTCCTCGGCATATGCCGGAGCACATCTTACACAGCATCGCATAGCCATTTGCATTTACGCGGTAATATGCTGCACAGGTATTGTCCGTGCTTTTGCAGGCCCTTCTTTTAATGTGCTGCTTGCGCTGATCGTTCCACGGCGTGTTTTACCAAATGCCATTACATGGAACCAGGGTGCATGGCTTACGGCATCCGTTATGGGGCATGCCATGGGAGGCTTTTGCATTGCCCTGTTTGGAAACAGCGGAACCTTATGGTGTATTTGTTCGGGCATGCTTGCTGCATTCATAGCGCTATTGCGTATTAAAAAGAAGCCGGCGCTTATACAGAAAAGTGAACAAAAGACATGGGAAAGCGTTAAAGAAGGGCTGCGGTTTGTTTTCAGAACAAAAGATCTGCTGGGGGCTATTTCATTAGATATGTTCGCCGTATTTTTTGGCGGGGCTGTAGCTATGGTGCCCGTATTTGCGCGGGATATTTTAAAAATAGGGCCGGAAGGCTTTGGTATTTTAAACGGCGCATCCGATGTAGGCGCTATATGCAGTGTGTTGCTGCTTACTTTTTTTCCGATGAAACAAAAACAGGGACGGCGGCTCATTATTGCTGTTTCAGGGTTTGGTATCTGTATTGTTATTTTCGCCTTTTCCAAATGGTTCCTGTTGTCTTTTTTTGCATTGATGCTGAGTGGTATATTAGATGGGATCAGTGTTGTGATAAGGGGTACCATCATGCAGTTAAAAACACCCGATGAAATGAAGGGCAGGGTATTGAGTGTAAATTCCATGTTTGTTAATTCGAGCAATGAACTGGGGCAGTTTGAAAGTGGACTGATGGCGAAAATAATGGGGGTAGTGCCTTCCGTTATTTTTGGCGGATGCATGACGTTTTTAGTAGCCGCTGCTACCTGGTTCAAGGCGCCGGAGCTTAGGAAATTAGAATATTAATTATCGCAGGTTTTCCTAACGAAGAAGCTGTTTAAAAACAGTTGCTGTTACGCACGCTATAAGAAAAGATGCCGCAGATTGACAGACGCGGTCAGCGCACCTGCATCAATATACGCTGTCATCAATTACAATCAAGTTAACTCAACTGCGCCAGGCTTTCTTCTATCGCTTTAATTTTAGCTTCGGCATCGGCCATTTTTTTTCTTTCCAGCTCCACTACTTCCGGCCGGGCATTTTGAACAAACCGTTCGTTGCTTAGCTTTTTTGCTATAGCTGCAAGAAATCCTTTTTGATAAGCAAGGTCTTTTTCCAATTGTTCTTTCTGCGCTGAAGTATCAATTTTTTTATCAACGTATAAATAGAATTGTCTTTCAGATGAAGCAATTACAATGCGTTCTTTACCATCAATACTATAATCTTCGTTGGTATAAACTGAAGCGTCAAAAAAAACATTTGTTTGCTTCCTTAACAAAAGATCCATCCCTTCATCTCTATATATATGTTCACCTGCAGCATTTTTTGAGAAGGAAATTCTTTCACTGTTCTTTATTTCATTCTTTTTCCTTGCATCTCTTATTGCTGTTATATCTGCTTTAAGTATAGCTCCCCGTTGCAGTATTTCATTGTTGGCTATCCCCACCGGCTTACATTGCATCACGCATAAGCCTTCTTTGCCTTCATTAAGCCGCTCATTTATTTCTTCCGTAATAAAGGGCATATAAGGATGCAATAATTGCAATAGCTCAGTAAAATAAGCCACTGTTTTACTATATACATCCGCCGAAATAGATTGCTCAAAACCAGGTTTCACCCATTCAAGATACCAACTGCAAAAGTCATCCCATATTAAAGAGTAAATGGTTTTAAGCGCTTCGCTCAACCGGAATTCTGAAAATAGCTTTTCCACTTCGGCTTTTACTTCATTCAGCCTGCTTTCAAACCATTGCGTAGCAAAATCATCATTAGCGGGTAATGAAACATCTGCCCGATGTTCCCACATCTTCACCAGCTTCAGCGCATTCCATAGTTTATTGTTGAAGAATTTTCCCTGCTCTAAGGAAGCATTATCAAACAACAGGTCATTACCAGCGGGAGAAGAGATCATAATGCCAAAGCGAACAGCATCCGCACCATAATCTTCAATGAGCTTCAGCAGGTCGGGCGAATTGCCCAGTTGCTTGCTCATTTTTCGGCCCTGCTTATCCCGCACCATGCCGGTAAAATATACATCTCTGAACGGAACCGCTTTTTCGATGGGCTTTTCTTTATTGTATGCTAATCCCGCCATGATCATCCTGGCCACCCAGAAAAAAATAATATCCTGCCCGGTTACCAGCACAGATGTGGGATAATAATACTGAATATCCCTGTTGCCCGGATCAGAGATGCCTTTAAATACTTCCATAGGCCAAAGCCAGGAAGAGAACCAGGTGTCGAGCACATCTTCATCCTGCGTTAAAATATTGTCTTCGCCATACTGAGCGGTATATAATTTTTTAGCGGCAGTTTCATTTTCGGCCACTACTACATTGCCTTTATCATCGTACCATGCGGGTATCTGCTGTCCCCACCACAACTGGCGGCTGATGCACCAGTCCTTCACATTTTCCAGCCAATACTTATAGGTAGCCAGGAATTTATCGCCGGGGTGTATATTAATCTCACCCTCCAGCACCGCTTTTAAAGCAGGTTCGGCAAGCGGTTTCATTTTTAAAAACCATTGTGTTGAAATACGTGGCTCTACCACAACGCCCGTGCGTTGGCTGTAGCCGAGGCGGGTGGCATATTCCTCTTCTTTAACAATGAATCCTTTCTCCGATAACCCGGCAATGATCTTTTTCCGGGCGGCAAAGCGGTCTTCCCCCACATATATTTGCGCGGCTTCGCTTAATGTGCCATCCGCGTTCAGGGTATCCACTACTTCCAGGTGGTGCTTTAGTCCCAGGTTATAATCATTAATATCATGCGCCGGCGTAACTTTCAGGGCGCCCGTACCAAATGCCGGGTCAACATATTCATCAAAAATAATGGGTATGCTGCGGTTGATGAGCGGAACAACAGCCTTCGCATGCTTTAAATGCGCATAACGTTCATCGTTAGGATTAACGCAAACAGCCGTATCGCCCATAATGGTTTCGGGGCGCTGGGTGGCAATAATAATTCCTTTTTCGCCGGTCAGCGGGTTGATCATTTCTTCTCCCGCTTCATCCGTAATGCTATACCGTATGTAATATAATTTTCCCTGCAGATCCTTATACTCTACTTCTTCATCACTCAATGCAGTTTGCGCCGCCGGATCCCAGTTGATCATTCTTGCGCCGCGGTAAATCAGTCCTTTACCGTGCAAATCCACGAACACTTTCATTACGGCTTTGTAATAAGCATCATCCATGGTAAAGGTTACCCTGCTCCAGTCTACGCTGCAGCCCAGTTTTTCTATCTGGCTATAAATAATACCGCCGTATTTTTCTTTCCATTCATAGGCGTACTTTAAAAACTCAGGCCTGCTTAAACTATTTTTATCAATTCCCCTTTCTTTAAGCATACCTACCACCTTGGCTTCAGTAGCAATAGAAGCATGATCGCTGCCGGGTACCCAGCAGGCATTAAAGCCACTCATCCTGGCCTTGCGCACCAATATGTCCTGCACAGTTTCATTGAGCGTATGCCCCATATGCAAAACCCCGGTAACATTGGGTGGTGGAATAACCACGGTAAAGGGCTTGCGGCTATCCGGCACGCTCTTAAAATATTGTTCTGCTTTCCAGTGCCTGCTCCACTTTTCTTCAACAGCGGCAGGCTCATAATTTTTGCTCAGTTGTTCCATAAAGTTGGCAAAGGTAAGCATATTTGAGGGTGAATGAAATCGTGGTGAGTGGCCAGTGGTGAGTAGTGAATGGTGAAAAAAGGAATTATCAGATCGTTGTTAGTATTCTTTAGCTGAAGGCTGAAAGCCGATGGCTCAGGGAGCTGGTGAGTACCACAGGGCCGGGCGGTGGATAACCTAAAAAAAACACTTTCCCTGTTATCCGGGGAAAGTGCTTCTTCCAGGAAAAATAATTTTACCAGGAGAGGTACGTGATAACCGCAATCGTTGCATAAACCAGTATAACAATCATAGCGATTTTTACACCTTCACCTAAGTGCAATGAGTTAAAAAGCTTCATAATTGATGATTTTAAGATGAAAAAATCAGGACCGGAT
>NZ_DAOMQT010000077.1:0-14230 GCF_035445465.1 Agriterribacter sp. | reverse complement strand
TAGAAAGAATAAGAAAAACTATGTGCACCTATGTACCTATGATCCTATGTGTTAAAGAACACATTAAACAGATAGACACAATAGAAAGAACTATGTGAACCTGTACATGTGATAAATATTCAGAAACAGAAACAATAACAAACTGATTTTCATTTCCGAACATCCAAAATTCACGCTAATTAGTAGAAGCAGCGGATGTCATAGCTTTAGGTGAAACGCAAAGAAAATTGTAATGAAATCAATAAACAGCCTTACAACACTTGCTATTTGTTGCCTGGCAGCAGTAATGACGCATGCCCAGCAAAAACCCAATATCATTTATATTCTTGCTGATGACCTCGGTTACGGGGATGTGAGTTGCCTGAATGCTGATTCAAAGCTTCGTACTGTGAACATTGATAAAATGGCGGCAGAAGGCATGAGGTTTACAGACGCGCACAGCAATTCCGCAGTATGCACTCCCACCCGTTATGGCATACTCACCGGCAGGTATGCGTGGCGTACAAGATTACAGAACGGTGTATTATGGGGATATGATACCATGCTCATAAAAAAGAACAGGACTACTGTAGCTTCCTTATTAAAAAGTAATGGTTATTTCACAGGCTGTATCGGCAAATGGCATCTTGGTCTTGACTGGAAGAAAAATGAGTTGGGTGAATTTGATTTTTTTAAACCACTTGCAGCAGGACCGTTGCAGGCAGGGTTTGATTATTTCTACGGCATTCCTGCTTCATTAGATATGCAACCTTATTTCTATATTGAAAATAATAGCGTAACTGCAACTGCTGTTGACAGCATGGATGGAAACAGTGGCAAAGGGTTCTGGAGAGCAGGGCCTGCAGGAAATGATTTCAGGCACAAAGAGGTGCTTGACAGGATTACAGACAAAGCAGTAGCTTACATTTCCCGCGAAGCAAAATCAGGCAATCCGTTTTTTCTTTATTTCGCGCTCACATCCCCGCATACACCTATACTGCCAGCCCGATCCTACCAGGGAAAATCCGGTACGAATGCTTATGGAGATTTTGTGCTGATGACAGATGATATGGTGGGCAAAATCCTGGAGGCAGTGAAAGCTGCCGGCATTGAACAAAATACGATCATTATTTTTACCAGTGATAACGGCTGTTCTCCTTCCGCAAACTTTGCTGAACTTTCGGCTGCGGGCCATCGCTCCAGTTATATTTACCGCGGGGCAAAAGCCGATATTTTTGAAGGCGGTCACCGTATTCCTTTTATAATAAAATGGCCCGGAATGGTAAAGCCAGGTACTGAAACTGCACAAACCACTTGCCTTACAGATTTCATGGCAACGCTCGCAGATATGTTTCAGCAGCCGTTAAAAGATAATGAAGGCGAAGACAGCTTCAGCCTGTTGCCTTTGTTGTTGCAAAAAAAGAGCTATGCCAGAACGAGCATTATTCATCACTCCATTGACGGAAATTTTTCCATCAGGAAAAATGACTGGAAACTGATTTTTGCACGGGGTTCCGGCGGGTGGAGCGCACCTGCCGAAAAAGAAGCAAAGGCACAGGGATTGCCGAACCTGCAGCTATACAATTTAAAAACGGATATCAGAGAAACGAATAATGTAGCCGCGGATCATCCTTCCGTAGTAAGGGAATTGTCAGCTATCGCCCAGGCTATTATTGAAAACGGGAGATCAACAAAAGGGAAAAAGCAAAAAAATGATATGGTGGTAAATTACAGGGAATAGATGCTATCCGAAATTCCGTTATCGTAACGAGTGTAATGTAAAACAGGGCGCTTCACTCTATCCTTAAATAAATATTTTTCTGCGACAAAACCGGCTGCCATAGGGTTGTCACCCTGCCTTGTTTTCTTTGTATGGTTAAATCAATAATAAACCATAAAATCGAAAACAATGTCAAACAGTAACCAGGCAATAGTAACCGAACCTTCCATTGTTATTACCCCGGAAGCGCTGCTCGAACACTGGCAGGGACACCGGAACCTCACCCGTAGAATGATAGAAGCCTTTCCCGAAGACAAATTGTTTACTTATTCCGTGGGCGGGATGCGCCCTTTTTCGGAACTGGTGAAGGAAATGCTTGCTATGGCGGTGCCGGGAATAAAAGGACTGATTACGGGCAAATGGCAAAATTATGATGAGGCATCGGCAGCAACCCCTGCTTCAAAAAAAGAATTGCTGGAACGCTGGGATGAAGCAACCGAAGCATTAAATGCGCTTTGGCCGCAGATACCCCCGCATCGTTTCCAGGAAACCGATACGGCGTTTGGCCAATGGGAAGGCACCGGTTATTTCTTTATATTTTATTTTATTGATAACGAGATCCACCATCGCGGGCAGGCTTATGTGTATCTCCGCTCACTCAATATAGCGCCTCCTGCCTTCTGGGAAAGACAGTAGATTAAGGGATTAAATTATTTGTTGATAAATGCCGCAGATGCACAGATTAAATCTGCGTATCTGCGGCTAAGAAATCAAGCGCGCTGCCTGATTTGATTCGGGCAGAATATAGTTTTTATGCTTCCTGTTCAGCCCGCACAGGATTGGTTACATCGAGTACTTTATATTTCTTTAGTCCTGAAGGCATTTTCCATTCCACCTCATCGCCTTTTTTAAATCCTATTAAGGCTGCGGCCATAGGGGTAAGAATAGAAATTTTCTTGTGCTTGATATCGGCATGGGGAGGCATCACAATAGTAAGATCGGTTACTTTTTTAGTTGCAGTATCCTCAACCCGTACTTTTGAGTTAAGCCTTATGGTATGCAGCGGCAAAGCGTTATCCTTTACCACAATAGCCCTGCTCAGCTCGTAAGCCAGGGTCATTTCTTCTTCCATATCGTTCACCAGTGATATTCCTACCAGTTGTTTCAGCAGGCGATAATCTTCTTCGCACAGCAATACAGGAGTTTTTTCAGCTTTCATAACATCGTTTTTTAAGTATTAAAAAATATCAGAAAAGTATTTAAAAGTGTTTTTTGAATTGTAAAATGCGGCTTTACCGGTTTAATGCTTTATACTTCTTTTGCTCAGCTTTTTTCTGTGAAAATAATCGGATAAAACCTTTTTATGCCGGGCCCTGAAATATATGATTGGTCCCGCAGAAATTAAAAATGCAATCAGCCATAACCACAACTTCTCCGTAATGACGCCGGTAATAAGAATAGCTATATTTAAAGCGTAAATGCAACAAAGGCAAATAACCCTTACCGGGAAGGTTATCATATTTCGTTCCATAAAAAATAAATTAAGATAAAACAATAAGAATAAATAAGGATATGCCCCCGAACTGCAGTATTATTTAAATAAAGTTCGGGGTAAGCGTGTGGAAATCCTTGAAATTTGAAATATAGTATTGCTTTTCGCGGAAGCTCCGAAACGGGAGGATAACATCCGTATACACAGCATCCGGCACAGGGAAATGTCTCTCCCGTGTAAGTGCAAAACTGCGATATGTGGTATACATTGTCATTTTAAGCAACTGCAAATATACGAAATAATATCCTTATTATAAGGCTAATTAATATTTTGATATATTACATGCGAAAATAATTCAATAATAAAGGATAAACATTTTAGAAAATGTACCGGGCTTTCAGCGCTTCCCTTCACCTCTATCCTCTCACTTTTCACGATAACAATACCGGCATAATTTGGCTGACTTAAATACCGTTATAAGTCTTTCGAATTAAATTTCCGCAGTGATAGCCACAGGGGCACAACAAACCAGGTTACTAAAACAAGGAACGCGAGCATAACTCCTAATTGTGTGCCAAAGAAATTTCTGAATATGGCGCCTGTATATCCCATAAGGGCGGAAACATCCATTTGCAGTAAAATTAAAATGCGGCTCAGGTCAACAGGGTTTAAAGCACTTACACCTACCATCGCTTTTTCAAGCGGGTAATCGGCAAACTGGAATAGCAGGAATAATACGATGCCATCGAAAAGCAAAGCAAAATACAGCCAGAGCAAAATTACTTTGCCGATTCCTTTTGCTTTATCCCTGGTAGTAACGGATGCAAGCAGGGCAATGGCAACAAAGATCACAGAAAGCAGTAACCCGGTAATGAGCATCATTATTCCCGTAGGTGTAGGCTGGTACAGGAGAATAGGTATACCGGCGCCTATAAAAAAGGAGAGGGAAAGCGATACGGCCAACCCTGAAAATAAGCTTAGCCAGATGGTTCTTCTTTTAAGCGGCTGGCTTACAAGCAATTCAATGAATTCTGAACTGTTATACATATATATAGTGGAAAAAACCATGCTTACCAGCGGAACAATGAGCAGCACAACATTCAGCAGGCTCAGCAGGCCTTTTGATGCATTGTCCTCAAGGTTGAATACGCTTAACGACATCACCAGCAGGAAGGCGGTATACGCAATTACGATTTTATTGCGCAGGATATCCGCTATTACATATTTGATTATTTTTTTCATGATAGCTTAGTTTGTCATTATGCTGGCAATGGCTTTTGTTAGCTGAGTTTCGCCTGTATCGGCATGCAGCGCTGCAATGCTTTTATGAAATCTTAACCTGCCTTCCTGCATATAAATTACCTGGGTAACCAGGTCATCTAATTCACTTAAAACATGCGATGTAATTAAGATGAGCTTGCCTTTTTCCTTTTCGGCAATGATCTTTTCCTTTAATATGCCCGAAGCTACCGGGTCAAGTCCCGCGGTAGGCTCATCTAATATTAAAACGGAAGGATTGAAAAGAAAAGCGAGGGAAGCGCTTACTTTCTGCCGGGTGCCGCCCGACAGGGTGCTCATGCGCTTTTGCATTAAAGCGTTTAATCCAAATGCTTCAATGAGCGCTTCATCTGTTTTTGTGTTTTTAGTTTGCCGGATATCCCGCATCATATCTAATACCTGTCCTATCGTCATGTTTTCGGGGTATCGTCCGATCTGAGGCATATACCCTATATCCTTACGGTATTCCCAGTCGTGTAAAATATTTTTTCCGTTAAAGGTAATGAAGCCGCTGTCGGGAACCACCATACCAAGAATGGTTTTTGCCAGGGTGGTTTTCCCGCTTCCGTTTGGGCCTATTAATGCAATGCATTCTCCTTTATTACAGGTAACGGAAACGTCATCTAATGCTTTCAGCTTTCCAAATTTTTTCGATACATTACTTGTAATAATCATAGCGCTAAAGGTTTCATTAAGGGATGATCATCTTTCAGGTTTTCGGGGGTAAGACTGGGCAAAACTTTTTCCGTTTTATCGAGCAGCGTGGTAATAAAGCTGCGGAACAGCATCATTGCCGGCGGGTTTTTTTCAACGATCATCGAATACATGCTTACCGGCCTGTACGGGATATCGCCCACCTTATCTTTATCCAGATCGTACCCTTCATATTTATCCCAGTAATTATTTTTAAAAGTATTCAGTACTAATGAACCGTTGGTGCCGATATCAAAAGTGTTGCCAATGAAATTATTTTTTTCCAGCTTTATGTCCATGCAGCTCGCCTGCATTTTAATGGCCCATCCATTGTTTTTGAATATATTCTTCTCCATTTCAATGCGGCTTGATCCGTCCATGAAGATACCGCTGGTGTTTCCTTCAAAATGGTTCCCTTCTATAATGCCGTCCGAAATTTCTTTTAACAGCAGGCCATAGGCCGCATCGCCCCAGTTGTCTTCAAAGCGGTTATCCTTCATCGTTACATGCCGGGTATACATTACGGCTACGCCTGCGCCGTTGTTACGGAAAACATTTCCGGTATACGTATTGTTATGCGCAAACATAAAATGCAGTCCGTACCGCTGGTTTTTCTGCACCATGTTCTCTTCAATCAGCGAATGGGTGGCAAACTCCAGGTAAATGCCATCGCGGTGCCCTGTAACGCTGTTGTGGCTAATGAAGATGCTATCGCTTTTCCAGCAATGGATACCATTGCCCGATAATTGCGTTTCTACACTGGAAGCTGTTATGCTGTTGTTTTGTATAGTGCACTGCCGTCCCTGCTGCACATAAATACCAAAAAAATTATCTTCTAATATATTATTGATAACCGTAGCGTGATGGGTATTGTAAATTTTAATGCCCGCAATATCAACCATGGAAGAATGCCCTGAATTCCGGATAAGGAATCCGTCAACGGTTACGTTTGGTGATCTTACAGACAGGAGCTCATACTTTTTTTCTCCGTCTAATACCGGGTGATTAATGCCTTTGAGTACGACAGGCTTGTTGATCACAATATTGCCCTGGCGGTATATGCCTTCGCCTACCAGCACCGTATCACCAGCAGCAGCCATATCAATGCCCTGCTGTATGCCGGTAACAGCGTGCCCTTTACCAACTTTTATGGTTCTGGCAAATGCTTGTGCGGGGACTATTGTTGCAAGTACAAAATAGAGTATAATAGATCTGTTCATATCACTTATCACTTTCCGGCTGCATCATCAATATGCCTTAGGGCATTATTTCTTTCCAGGATACCAGGGCGCCTGCAAAATGTTCCGCAGTAGCTTTTTGATCCGCTGCATTGGAAAAGGCAGCTATGTTCCCGCCCATGGGGCTTTTTAGCTGGTCGCTTTTTAACAGCAGCGCATCTTCAGCCATGAGCCACTGTTCGGGCTGGCTGAAGTTGGCAAGGTAATAATTTTTAACGGTGCTTTTATCCCATTGAGGAGAAGCGACAAACGCAAGCATGCAATGGGAGTCATCAAATTTATATAGTTTCCCCTTTTGGGTAATGAGTTCGCAGGCAAAGCGGGTATCGCTTATCCCCATTTTGCAAAAGGCACATTGATCAATACCGGCTTTAATGGGCTCGGGGCCGGTGTTGCAGGAAGTGAATGCAAAAACGGAGCATAAGGCTAATGCAACAGCGGGCATGGAAAATCTTTTTAATTTCTTTTGCCTCCGAAACTCAAGCCCGCTGCAAGCCAGCAGCACAACACCGGTTCCTATGAATATCCATCCTCCTATAGCCGGTATGGAATAAGCGCCGAAATTGAGCAATTGTTTGAAGCCGATAAGCGGAGGCTGGTAAGACATGCCGGGCACTTTAATAGCGGCATTAGGATCGAGGTTGTGACCGTAATCGTATTCCCATTTCCAGAAATCAATCATGGCTACAATGCCGAATAATACAAAAAGAATAAAAACGGTATAGAGCATGCCGCGTTTGCCTGTGATGGCGGTTAACAGTATAAGGAGGCTAAAGAGCCCAATGAGGTAAGGCAGTACCTTAAACTCTAAAAAATCATCAGTGTGCAGGGTTTTCATACCAATATAGTGGTTCAAGCCATTGATGATATCTACATTGCCGGCAAGCTTGTTGGCATAAATGAACAACTGTAAGCCTTCGGGGTATTGCGGCGCATCTAAATCTATCTGCCATATAGGAAGGTAGTTTACTGCAAATAAGGCAATGGCGCAAATACCTAATATAACCCGGAGGCTTCCTTTTATCTGGTTCTTTTTCATCCTTATATCTTTTATTTTTTTACCGGCATAGCATTTACCTCTTTATCATTTTTGATTTTATATAGCGCAGCATTAAAAGAGAACGGAACGCGGTGCTCCTGTATGGGTACAGCAGGCAACCGCATTCCGTTAAAAAGTTTTTATTGACCAGCCTGAGCGTCCTCTGCCGGCAAATTGGTGCCTGTGCTAAAAGTGAGCGGCACCTTGCTTCCCGCGGGGGATACTCTTACATAACCCGACATTTCCTGGTGCAGGGCACTGCAGAAGTCGGTACAATACATCGGGAATATCCCAACACGGTCGGGCACCCATTTAAGGGTAGTGGTTTCTCCGGGCATAACAAGCAGCTCGCCGTTGTCGGCGCCTTTTATGGCAAAACCGTGAGGCACATCCCAATCCTGTTCCAGGTTGGTAACATGGAAGTACACTTCATCGCCCATACGTACACCTTCTATGTTATCGGGTGTAAGATGGGAACGGATAGCCGTCATGTATACATGCACTTTATTGCCTTCCCGAACTACTTTGGTTTCTTTTTCTCCTTTGGCTACGTAAGGATGCTTGTTATCTTCAATCCTAAATATCTTAAGAGAATTGTCTTTAACTTTCTCCGCTCTTACCGCCTGTGCATAGTGGGGCTCGCCAATAGTAGGATAATCCAGGATCAGTTGCATTTTATCGCCGGATATATCGTATAGCTGTGCGCTTTGCGACAGTTCGGGGCCGGTAGGCAGGTACCTGTCTTTAGTGATCTTGTTATAAGCAATAACATATTTTGCATCAGGCTTTTTAGAGTCGCCACCGGGTATCATCAGGTGACCTACGGAATAGTAGGTAGGTACGCGGTCAAGCACTTTCAGGTCTTTAATATTCCATTTTACCAGCTCAGAAGATACGAACATGGAAGTGATCGCATTTCCTTTTCCGTCAAACTCGGTATGTAAGGGGCCTAAGCCGGGTTTTTGTACTTCACCATACAGGGCAGCTTCGTATTTAATTACAGGAATATTGCCGAAGTTGCCTTCAAAAGCCTTGTCTTCTATGGCTTTTATCATTTTGGTGAAAGAAAACACCGGTATCAGCGCGGCTAATTTACCACTGCCCACTATGTATTCTCCTGTGGGGTCTACATCGCAGCCATGCGGCGATTTGGGACATGGAATAAAGTAGCAAAGCCCTTCCAGTTCCCGGGAATCCAGCACCGTTACTTCTCTCCTGATTTCGGAAGTGGCAGTATGGGTTTCTTCACTGAAGGTATTGTGGGCATATTTTACCTGCACTTTTTTGCCTTTCCCGGCTTTCAGGTATTCTTCTGCTTTTTTCCAGTTCACCGCCATAATGAAGTCTTTGTCGTTTTTCGACGCGTTTACTTCCAGCAGGGTATTAGCTCCTTCCGTATTATAGCACGAAAAGAAGAACCAGCCGTGTGAAGGACCTTTACCGGCGTGGCTCAGATCAAAGTTTACGCCGGGCGTTTCAATCTGGAAAGCGATTTCCATATTGCCATTATCCTTATTTACACTTACAAATGTAACGTTCCCTTTAAAGTTTTGTTTATAGGTATTAATAGGAACATCACCATTACTGTTATCGGCAGGAACACTAAAACGGGTACCGGCAACAACATACTCCGTGTTTTCGGTAATAAAAGGAGACGAGTGATTGCCTCCGCTATTGGGCAGCTCCAGTATTTCTGCTGTACGGAATGTTTTAAGATCAACCCGTGCTATGCGCGGGGTGTTATTGCCATTTACAAATACCCAGCGCCCGTCAATTTCACCATCGGTTTGCGACATGTTAACGTGGTGCAGGTCATCCCAGGGAACAAAGCCATGAGAAGTGTTGAGCATGGGCTTGGTTTCTTCGCTAAAGCCCCATCCCTTTTCGGGATCTAAAGAAAATACAGGGATTACTCTCAGTAAACGCCCCGACGGTATGCCGTACACAGACAATTGTCCGCTGAATCCGCCTGAAACAAAGTTGTAAAACTCGTCATACTTTCCTGGCGGTACGTATACTTTTTCGGCAGCGTTGCCGCTTACGGCAGTTCCGGCACTTTTGGGTTTACAGGCATTCATGCCGCCAAGCAGTGTGGCTAGGGCAAGAGCTGTTAATGCACTTTGTACAAGTTTCATATTTGAAGTGTATTTTAAATAAAAAATGAAAACATTTCATTTTATTTTACCCCGTCATTCTCGCGCATAAACTCCAGCAAATGTCTTGCATCATCATCACTCAGGCTCTGATTTGGCATGCGCACCAAACATATTTCCAACTGAGCCTGCAGTTCGGGATCCTGATCTATCATAGCATCGGGGTTTGTAATAAAGTTCATCAGCCACTCGGGTCTGTGCTTATTGCTTACGCCTTTCCATCCCGGGCCTACTAATCTTTCATCGCTGAGCTTATGACAACTGGCGCATTTTACTTCATATATCTGCTTCCCGCTTTGAGCCATTGCCAGGTCTAATGATGCGGGCAGCTCCACGTTTTCAAACTTGCCCTCCCCTCTTTTTGGGTCATAACTGGGATTGCCGCTTTCAGTTGATTCGGTAGTAGAGCCGGATGTATTGGCATCTTTGCTTTCGCCCGGGTTGCCACAGGCGTAAATGGTAAAAGCGATAACACTGGTAACAAATAGTTTTTTCATACAATTCTTTTTATAAACACAAGATTACCAAGTATATTTTAATTATTATATGAGTGAAATCATATTGCAAATGTTGAGTAACTTAGGCAATAATTGAATGATGGTTGTCAAAAAGGGGTATGATACATGTCAGGTTGCATACCAGGCGCGAACATTGATTGCTCATTAAAGCTATACTAATAATGATAGTAAATACCGACTTGCTGCTGTCGTATGGCGCTTCTGTTAAAGAAGTGGCTAAAGGGGAGGTCATTTACCAGGAAGGGGAGGCGGCTTTGTTTTATTTTCAACTGGTAAAAGGTCGTGTAAAGTGGATGCACGTTGATGAGGAAGGCAGGGAGTTCATTCACGATATTGTTGAAGCGGGTGAGCCTTTTGGAGAAGGGCCCTTATTTGACGGCGATTTATATGATGCAACAGCAGTGGCAGAAGCCTCTTCAACGCTTATACGGCTGAAGCTGCCTCTTTTTCAGCAGTTACTCGATGATCATCCGGACATTCATTTCGCTTTTACCAGGTTATTATCCCGCCAGCTTCATTTCAAGCTGCTATTGGTGAAAATGCTGGCAAACTGCAACCCCGAATACCGGCTCACTACGCTGCTGGGCTATCTTGTACAGCATAAAAAAAATGTTTGCTTTACCTGCAATAAGCTTTTGCTCACCCGCAAACAGCTCGCCGGCATGGTAGGCTTGCGCATCGAAACCGTTATCCGCACCATGAAGCAACTGGAACAAAAAGAGCTGCTTTCTATAAACAAAGGCAAGGTATACATTTCGAATATGACCTAAATCATATCCTGTTGACTGATTAGTTCGTTTTTTTGCAAAAATTCCCGGCGTATGAATAAAAGTTTAATCGGGTGGTTCAGGATAGCTGTGTTTAATTTGATGCTTGTTGCTTTTATAGGTGTTTTGCTAAGGTATAAAATTGCATATGCACTTCCTGTTGTGCATCAGAAACATTTGCTTCACGCCCATTCGCATTTTGCATTTACCGGTTGGGTAACGCAGATATTAATGGCGCTGCTGGTATCGCGCTTGTATACCGGGCAGCAAAATCCATTTAAAAAGTACGCTCCGGTATTATATGCCAATCTTATTGCAGCCTATGGTATGTTGTTTACTTTTCCCTTCCAGGGATACGGAACTTACTCTATCAGCTTTTCCACTTTATCCATTTTTGTTGCCTATGCGTTCACCGTTATGTATTGGCGAGATATCAACCGGTCAGAACAAAAGACTCCCGGCGATGCCTGGTTTAAAGCCGCTCTTTTGTTTAATGTTATTTCCTCTGCAGGCGCCTTTGCCCTGGCTATAATGATGGCTACCAAAACGGCGCATCCTGATAAGTACCTTGCCGCTTCCTATTTCTTTTTGCATTTCCAGTACAACGGATGGTTTTTCTTTGCCTGCATGGGATTGCTGGTTCATCAAATACATGCCTGGGGCATGCGTTTGAGCCATCATAAAACGATATTCTGGTTGTTTACCCTCTCCTGCATTCCGGCTTATTTTTTATCTGCGCTGTGGCTTCCCATTCCTTTGTGGGCGTATATACTGGTTATTGTTGCCGTTTGTTTCCAGCTTGCCGGGTTTACCCTCTTGTGCAGGGCGGTTAAGGAACGCTTCAGGCAGTTGAAGCCGCTTATTGCTCCATTAGCCAAATGGCTGACCGGATTATCAGGTGTTGCACTAACGATCAAGCTTCTATTACAAACAGGTTCCACTATTCCTGCACTCAGTAAGCTGGCTTTCGGTTTCCGTTCTATTGTTATCGGTTATTTGCATTTGGTTTTACTGGGTGTAATTACACTTTTTATACTGGGATATATTGTTATTAACCGGTATATGCAGATTAACAAAACGGCTGTAACAGGCATTATTATTTTTATTGCGGGTATTTTTTTTAACGAGCTGGTATTGTTTATTCAGGGCACCGGAGCCATCAGCTATACCAGCGTGCCTTATACAAACGAAATGCTTTTGGGAGCCGCGGTTTTACTGTTTGCGGGACTATTGATACTAAGTATAAGCCAGCGGCAGGGTAAAGTGCAGGAATGAGAGCGTGTTTGAAAGACCCGGTTTATAATAACAAAGACAGACAATTTATAGAAGAAAACAGACAATTTTATATGTACCCAAACCCACACCACAAATTTCATATCCCTGTAATGGGGCTGGCCTTTACAATTGATAGTCCGGTTAAAGTTGCCCGCTTTGGCATAGCATCGGTTGTTTCCATTATTGAAGACCGGCTGATTGAAACCATGCGGAGTTATTATTATCCTTTTGCCAACCTGCCTTTTGTTCCAATTACTACTAAGGAAAAAGATTATCGCTCCAAAAGAATTACGGATTACCTGAACCTGGTTAATCATATCGTTAACCTGCAGATACAGAAGCTCAAAAATGAAGTTTTTGAAGCGGGCTCGGAGATCATGAAATATTTTGAAATGCTGCCTGATGATAATAAAGCGAAGCAATTGTACAGGCGGATGATGCATACGGAAAGCGGGCCGGAAAAGGAAGGTATGGAAAACTGGTTACGCAGCCAGGTCATACCAGGCAGCATTGATGTAAACATCATGACTAAATTAGATAAGAATAATTTTGATAAAGCAGGTGTATTAGTAGAAGATGGCTCTGACGCGGTATCGGCGCTGAAGGGCTATGCAGATAGCGATCTCTCCAACTCTTCTGTTGTTTTTTCTGCGGGGATGAATCCGCGGTTGTATAATTTCCTGGAAAAATGCGATCAGTTTGATGCGGATGATAACGGCTGTTTCCATAAGAAAATCATTATCAAGGTAAGCGACTACCGGTCGGCGCTGATACAGGGAAAATACCTGGCCAAAAAAGGGATATGGGTCAGTGAGTTCAGGATTGAATCGGGCTTAAATTGCGGGGGTCATGCTTTTGCAACCGAGGGTTACCTGCTCGGACCCATCCTCGAAGAATTTAAAGCCAAAAAAGAAGAGCTTACCGCAACGCTGTTCGGATTGTATAATGCCGCTGTTCAGCTAAAAGGCCGGAACGGATTTAACCAGCCTCATCCCATAAGCATAAGCGTGCAGGGAGGAATAGGCACAGCGGAAGAAGACGCTTTGCTGCATGATTGTTATGGCGTTGCCAGCACAGGATGGGGAACACCGTTTTTGCTGGTACCGGAAGCCACAACGGTAGATGAAGCCACATTGGCGCTATTGCGTAAGGCCAAAAAAGAAGATATAGCGCTGAGCAATCATTCTCCTTTGGGTGTGCCGTTTCATTATCTTAAAGGAACAAGTGGCGCACAGGAGAAGCTTGAACGCATTGAAAAAGGAATTCCGGGAAGTCCCTGTACGGAGAAACACCTGGTATCGGATACGGAATTTACAAAAGAGCCTATTTGCACCGCATCGGCCAAATACCAGAAATTAAAGATCGCACAGCTGCAGTCGCTGCAACTTCCGGAGCCGGAGCGCCAGGAGCAAATTAAAAAAGTATTGGATAAAGAATGCCTGTGCATAGGATTAAGCAACGCGGCCCCTTTGCAGTATAAAACACCTTTTCTTAAGCAGCTTACGGCGGTTACCATTTGCCCCGGACCTAATATCGCTTATTTTTCCGACGTTGTATCGCTACAAACCATGACGGAGCATATTTATGGAAGAGCAAATATTATAGCAGTTACTAACCGCCCCCATATGTTTATAGCGGAACTGCTACTATACGTCAGTTATCTCAAAAAACATTTGGAAGAAGATGCCGGTACTATTCAAAGCCCTAAAGTGAAAAAATATTACAGTGGCTTCTGTCAAAATCTTATAAATGGGATAGCTTACTACCGCGGCTTACAACAGTCCATTGGTTTGGGCAAACAAAATTTTAACGAAGCGCTGTGTGCGGCCGAAAATGAGATTTACGCTATGAATGAGCAGTTTTCTATAACTGATTTTAGCATTACATAAAATAGGGATACGGCTACCGGCAAGGCTATGCTGTTGTATGCCTTTTATATTTCGTTAATTGGTGTTTTTGCCACTAAGACACCAAGACTCAAAGCATTTTCCTTTGTGACCGCTATGCTTTTCTTACATAATTTCTTCGTGTCTGCTATGTAGAAAAGCATAGTGAGGTGTAATATGTGCGAAGAACTT
>NZ_DAOMQT010000076.1:8366-14235 GCF_035445465.1 Agriterribacter sp. | reverse complement strand
GTAATGCGGAACCGGTTACATTTTCACATTCTGCCGGTGTTCCCTGGTGGCTGATAGTTGCGGTGTTGGTATTGGCGGGAGGTGTGATTTATATGCTGATTAAAAGAAAAAAGAAGCGGGCAAATGTTAATTCCGGTTTGCCGGCTAAAAATCATATTGAAAAGCACCAAAGCTATATATAGCCACTGGCAGGAAAGAGACGACCAGGCCCTTCCTGCCGGCAACATGAAAATCATCCAATATTACTATACAGCGCTGAATGCTTGAACAAAGAATGAATTATTTTCATGAAAGTCTTGTTTGCGCTGTTTTTTGTTGAATTAGCAGAATACTATTTTGCACTGGCGCGGCTATGTGGCATTGGTCTTGTGCGATAGCCGACCTGTGTTTTGGCGTTTTTTGTATAGCAATTTGAGAAAAGTAATAATACAGCAGCAGGTCTGACACTACACAAAGCAGCGCTACCAAACCTGCGCCAGCCTGGTAAAATTAAAAGGCAGAATGCGCTACTGAATGCTTTGAAATTCAGGGCTGATAAATATTTTAAACAGGCAGCGTAAAACAATTGAAATTTTTAATTTTTTACACCCCCTCGTCTCCATTGATCACCGACATACAGTGGACTGAGACAGTCATCTTTTAAAGAATTAATTATCAACCTCTCTGTTCTGCCAATAAAATTCATGGACTCGTTTTGATCTTGTTTGATGTCATTAATCTCAATAAAATCAACCCCATTAAAATCTAATAGCACTTTCGCATTAGCTATTCTCGCTTTTAAGTCACCGACTGGCCCACCCTTGCTTTTATCATAATATAAAGTTCCAAAACACATTTTAACCGTACAATTTTCAAAATCGAGAGCGGAAATAAAATTGTGCGATGAAGATTTTATTAATTTTAGATCCAGATAATCCCAAGCCCCTTCAAAATCAATGGCAGGTACTAAATTGTACCTGAATACAATTTCGTCTTTTTGATTACAATAAATTTTTTCGATGTATGGAGAGTGGTGATAGGTTGTATAATATTTTATTTTAGAAGACTTGTTACTAAATGTGAGGACGATACTACTATTCAAAGCGCTGATATATTCTAAAACTCTATTGTATTTTGTTTTAAAGTTAAAGGTGAATAAGCTATCCTTTCCCTCAACCCTAAAAAATTTCATATTAATAATTTGGCTTTTAAAATTAATTTTTGAATGATCAATCACGAAATCGAACATGAAATAACAACTATCCGGTAATGGGTTAAATTGTCGTTGTTGGAAGCTCGAAATATTGTTTAAGATTCCTTTTAGCTCTGTGTTGTTTGCTTTGAAATTTATTGACTGGGCATTAAAAATACTGTCTGATTTAACCAATAATGCTTTAAAATTATTAGCGTTATTTTTGTCTTCCTTAACAATAAACGCAATACCTGCCACAAAACAAGAAGCGGTTGCTACCTTAAAGAAGAGCCATACATACCGATATTTCTCCTTATTGGCAATGTCAGAAAAAAGCCCAAATAGAATACCACACCCAAGCAATATATATTTGAAAGCTACTGATGAAAGGATAAAAGGCAGAAAAGAGGCCAATAAAATAATGACTACCAAGAGACTAATTTTTTTCATGTTTTAGGGATTAAACTAATTGGAAGAAACTGAACTAATTAATAAAAATAATTATATTAGTGATTCAACCCCCGATTATTATGGCTAAAAATCACTTTCTGGCATATGTCTGTAGCAGTGGTACTGTGCGTTGCCGACCTGATGCCTGAGCGTTACTTGTTTTGCAATAATGATAGATATAAGTTTATAGCCGGGCTCATGCACTACTTGTTTAAGAAATATTAAGATAAGTGGAAACACGGCAACAGGTCTGGCCCGGCACAGGGCAATGCTACCAAACCTGCGCCAGTGTGGAGTTGGCGACGGCAATAATATAGGTCCTTCCATACTGTTGAAAGTAATGGCAGGCGATAAATTTAGCGTACAGGTAAGCAGTTGGTACAAAAAGAACGGTGGACCGGAACACCTGTAAGTCCGCTTACGGCAATAGCTGCGCTGGCGGGGAGCGTGAGCAATGCGGCGCCCATACATGGCACGGCAACCGAGCCTATCAACAGCGGCGTGCTGGATCCATCAGCGCTGGATTTTTTAAACAACCGCGATGCGTCTGCCAGCGGCAAACCTAAAGCCTACCTGAACTGGGTATTGCTGGACGAACAGTTAAAGATCGCCAAAGATGCCAGTGGAAATATCATTGCCAGTGGCTACAGTGTTTCAGACCCCGTAGGCGATGATCTGGAATTTAAATTACATGCATTTGCTAATATGCCAGTTTCTTCCCGACGGGGTCTTCACAGTCAGGCAACTGTGTGAAGCATGAGACCCCGGCGAATCGTTCAGCGCCAGGGTTTCATAGCTGTCCCACAACGGCTTGTGATGAAAACCCCGGCGCGAATTATAAAGATGATGCCCTGCAAAAGGCGAAATTGTATTTCATACAGCAGGGTAACAGGGAAAAACTGCTTCCCTATTTTTGGGCCAATATGGTGCTCATGGGTAATGCGGAACCGGTTACATTTTCACATTCTGCCGGTGTTCCCTGGTGGCTGATTATTTTTGTTCCGGTGTTATCAGGTGCATTTTATATTGTTATCCGAAAAAGAAAGAAACTTTTATAGAAAAGAAATGAGTCATTACCGGCAGGAAAGAGACAATCATCCCTTTGCTGTTCGGATCTTTGACGAAAAATCAACAACCTATATATAGAACAATACGATTGCGGAATGTTACAGGGCTTCATCTCTCTTGTTTTAAAAGTATAAAAAAAGCACAAGTATTAGCTGCACATGAAGATATGTTACTGCTACTTGTGCCCTGAAGATGGTAAAAAGAACACATAGGAATGAATAGGCAGGTAAATTTTGATAAAAAGTGAAAAAATCCATTATTATCCAAGTTTAGTACATTGGAAAAGAGAAGCTGAAGGAATAAATTTGGGTATAAAAGAATGCTGACATGTATCGCCCCGTTTTAATATGGCGGATCGTAGTGTGGTTCATTTTTTAAATTTCGTACCTTACACTTAATATAGAACTTGCCTTCTTATCATGAAAATAAAACTCAACAGGAAGTTAATCCTTATTACCGGTATACTCGTTGTTGCACTTGTTGTAACCACCAGTCTTATTGGTCACAAAAGGGTGGATTACAATACAGAAGTAAAACCCCTGTTCAATAAAAAATGCATCACCTGCCATGGTGGGGTGAAAAAGGAATCCGGGTTCAGTGTTTTATTCCGTTCCGAGGCAATGGAAAAAGGGGAGAGCGGAAAGTTTCCGATCATCCCGGGCGATCCGGATAACAGCGAAATGATACGCAGGCTTACCAGCAATGATCCGGAGGAAAGAATGCCCTATCATCATGCCCCCCTGTCTTCCAAAGAAATTGCTATGTTGCGGCAATGGGTTAAGGAAGGTGCGCATTGGGGCAACCACTGGGCCTATGTGGCCGTAAAGCCTGTTCAGGTGCCGGATGCTTCTTCCGGTTTTTGGGGCTTCCTCTCCGGTAAAAATGATTGGGCGAAAAATGATATTGATCACTTCATTTTTAATAAGCTGAAAGAACAGAAGCTACAGCCATCCCCCGTGGCCGATAAAGCTACCCTTTTGCGGAGAGTTAGTCTTGATATTGCCGGGGTTCCTCCATCCGGCGCCATGGCAGAGCGGTTTTTGAATGATAACAGTGCCGGCGCTTATGAAAAATTAGTAGATGAACTGTTGGCTTCACCGCAGTATGGCGAAAAATGGACGTCTATGTGGTTAGATTTGGCCCGGTATGCAGATAGCAAGGGATATGAAAAGGACGACTATCGCTCTATATGGCGGTATCGCGACTGGCTGATCAAAGCATTTAATAGTGATATGCCTTACGATCGCTTTTTAACGGAGCAACTGGCAGGCGACCTGATGCCTGGCGCTACCGATGAACAATTGATTGCTACTGCGTATAACCGTAACACCATGACCAACGACGAGGGTGGTACGGACGATGAGGAGTTTAGAACAGCCGCTATTATTGACCGGGTAAATACTACATGGGAAACCCTGCTGAGTACCACCTTCGCCTGCGTGCAGTGCCACAGTCATCCTTATGATCCTATTAAGCATGATGACTATTATAAGTTCATGGCCTTTTTTAATAATACCAGGGATGAAGATGTGACAGGTGATTATCCGCAACTGCGTGAATTTAACGCGGAAGATAATGTGAAGTTTGAAAAGCTAAAAGCCTGGTTAAGGCAAAATGCCACTGAAGAAAAAGCGCATGAGGTTATCACTTTCCTTAAAACCTGGCAACCTGCCGTTAACGCGCTCCTTGCCGATAAATTAATAAACAGCGCAGTTTCCGATACCAGGCTGGCATTACGGAACAACGCGGTTAGCCGTTTACCCGGTATTGATCTTACCAATAAAAATGTATTGCACTATCGTTATACTTCTGGAATTGATAAGGGCAAATGGACTATTCATTTAGACCATCCCGGCGGGCCGGTGCTGGCGTCTACCATAATTCCCCCGTCGAAAGGATGGAATATTGGCAGGATTGATTTTGGCACGGTTGATGGCGTGCACGATCTGTATTTTACATATACTAATCCCGGTGTTGAAAAAACAAATGAGCATACCCTGGCGTATTTCGACTGGTTTTATTTTACGTCTTCTTTTCCGCGCAGCGGGGCGCCGGGGTACGACAGTGCATATACCTGGTTTAGCGATTTAATGATTACTTCCGTGCCGGTAGTTACACCCATTCTGATGGAGAATCCTCCTGATATGTTTCGCACTACGCATGTATTTGAAAGAGGCAACTGGATGGTAAAGGGAGATGGGGTGCAGCCCGACGTGCCCGAATCGCTCAACCCGATGCCGGAGGGAGCCCCGCGTAACCGCCTGGGTTTGGCAATGTGGCTGACGGATAAAAAAAACCCCCTTACTTCAAGAACCATTGTAAACAGGATATGGGAGCAGCTCATGGGGCAGGGAATTGCGGAAACCCTGGAAGACCTTGGATCGCAGGGTATTGAGCCTACGCACAGGGAACTGTTAGACTGGCTGTCGGGGCAACTGATGAATGAGTATAACTGGAGCCTGAAAGCACTGATCAAAACTATTGTAATGTCGGCTACCTACATGCAGGATGCTAAAGTAACCCCTGAAATGCTCGAAAAAGATGCTTTTAACAGGTATTATGCCCGGGGGGCACGGGTAAGGCTATCCGCAGAACAGATCAGGGACCAGGCTTTGGCATTGTCGGGGTTGCTGAGTCCGAAAATGTATGGCAAAAGTGTAATGCCTTATCAGCCGCCAGGTATATGGTTGTCACCTTATGATGGAAATGTATGGGAGAAGAGTACGGGAGAAGACCAGTACAGGCGTGCGGTATATACCTACTGGAAGCGTACGGCGCCGTACCCCACCATGCTGAGCTTTGACGGTGTAGCACGCGAAGTATGCGTTGCCAGGCGAATACGAACCAACACCCCCTTACAGGCCCTGGCTACTTTAAATGATGAAGGTTTTATTGAAATGGCGCGGCATTTTGCGGCGAAGATGGAGCAGGAAGGAGGCAGCGATGTGCAACAGCAGATTGGCAAAGGGTATGAGCTGGCAATGTTTCGCCCTATCAGTAAAGAAAAGCTGGAACCTTTAATGGAGCTATACCAACAGGCTTTGCAGCAATTTAAGCATGATGAAACGAAAACATGCGAAATGATTGGCGCAAATACCGGGAACAATACCCCTGAAAAGGCAGCCCTGATTGTAGTGGCGAACGCTATGCTTAACTTAGATGAGTTTGTTACGAAGAATT
>NZ_DAOMQT010000076.1:0-8266 GCF_035445465.1 Agriterribacter sp. | reverse complement strand
TGGTGGAAAATATATTAAACACATAGGCACAGTAGGCCACACAGGAACACAATAGGAAGAGGAAAGGGTACAGCTAAAGCAGCAGCAGAAGAAGATTAAAACCTATGTGCACCTATGTACCTATGATCCTATGTGGTGGAAAATATATTAAACACATAGGCGCAGCAGGCCACACAGGAACACAATAGGAAGAGGAAACGATACAGCTAAAGCAGCAGCAGAAGAAGATTAAAACCTATATGCACCTATATACCTATGATCCTATGTGTTAAGAAAGTATACTAACCACATAGGCACAGCAGGCCACACAGGAACACAATAGGAAGAGGAAACGGTACAGCTAAAAACGGAAGAAGATTAAAACCTATGTGCACCTATGTACCTATGATCCTATGTGTTAGAAAAAAATAGTAACCTAAAAAGCACCATAATGAAAAACACCCAACAGTATATTGATGAACTCACCTATAAGATTATAGGATGCGCCATTGAAGTACATAAGCAATTAGGTCCTGGTTTATTAGAAAGTGTATATGAACAATGTTTTATCAGAGAATTATCGCTGCAGGGACTTAATCATAAAACACAAATGTGGATTCCTCTGTTTTATAAGGGGTTGCGACTTGAAACACAATTAAGATTAGATGTTTTGGTGGAAGATCTGATATTAGTAGAGCTTAAAGCCGTTGAATATTTAATAGCAATACATGATGCAAAATTGCTGACCTATATGAAGCTGATGAATCGGCCTAAAGGAATACTGATTAACTTTAATTGTACTAATATATTTAAAGAAGGACAGAAGACTTTTGTAAATCAATTATACGCCGATCTGCCATATGAATAGTTCCGGCAAAGCCCATAAGGAGAAGCGGTGTATCACTGAAAAAAGAAAAATGCCTGGATTGAGTTATTCGTAATTCCAGGCTGCAAAATATAACATATGACCCAGAAAGAATTGCATAACCAGCGGCTTATCAATGAGGCCAATCATGAAACCCTGCGTTTTGTAACACGCAGGCATTTTTTAAAGGATAGTGTTACCGGTTTGGGTGCCATGGCCTTTGGGTCTTTACTAAGCGGCTGCGACTTCTGGAGCTCAAAAGGTGCGGCGCTGAATAGTTTTGACAGCAATAATCCATTAGCGGCGCATCCTCCTATGTTTCCCGGAAAGGCAAAATCGGTGATCTACCTGCATATGGCAGGCGCCCCATCGCAATTGGAAATGTTTGATTACAAGCCCGACCTCATGAAATTAGATGGAAAGGAGTGCCCGCAATCCCTGCTGGAAGGAAAGCGTTTTGCGTTTATAAGAGGCGTGCCTAAGATGCTGGGGCCACAGGCGCATTTTGAGCAACGCGGACAAAGCGGGGCGTGGATATCGGATCATTTACCCCATTTAGCTACCGTAGCCGATGAAATCAGTTTTTTAAAAGCGGTTAAAACAGACCAGTTTAATCATGCGCCTGCGCAACTGCTCATGCATACCGGTGGCGCACGTTTGGGACGGCCAAGCATGGGTTCATGGGTGAGCTATGGCTTAGGAACGGAGAACAGTAATCTCCCGGGATTTGTTGTACTTACTTCCGGCGGTAAGAATCCCGATGCGGGAAAAAGTGTTTGGGGCAGTGGCTTCCTTCCTTCTGTTTACCAGGGCGTGCAATGCCGGTCGGAAGGCGACCCCGTACTCTTTATCAACAACCCTGAAGGAATGGATAAAGATATCCGCAAAGCGTCTATTGATGCCATCAATAAGGTGAACCAGCAATCGTACGAAGAGTTTAAAGATCCGGAAATATTATCGCGGATAGCTCAATATGAAATGGCTTATAAAATGCAGATGTCGGTACCCGAGGCAATGGATATCAGTGATGAGCCAGAATATATACATGAAATGTATGGCACCAAACCGGGTCGTACCAGCTTTGCCAACAACGTGCTGCTGGCAAGGAAATTAGTGGAAAAGGGAGTACGCTATGTGCAATTGTTCGACTGGGGCTGGGATTCGCATGGCACAAGCCCCGCCGATTGCCTGGAAATTGGACTGATCAACAAATGCCGTTCTATAGACCGGCCAATAACAGCTTTGCTGCTTGATCTGAAACAAAGAGGTTTGCTGGAAGAAACCCTGGTGGTGTGGGGAGGAGAATTTGGCCGTACACCCATGCAGGAAAACAGGGATGGTAAGGATATGCCGTTCAAGGGAAGAGATCACCATGCCGAAGCATTTACAATGTGGATGGCAGGAGGTGGTATTAAAAGGGGTGCGAGCTATGGAGAAACAGATGATATAGGGTATAGTGCGGTGAGTGGTAAAGTAGAGCCCTTTGATATTCAGGCTACTATATTGAACCAGTTAGGCTTTGATCACGAAAAATTTGTTTACCAGTTTCAGGGGAGGCCATTCCGGTTAACCGATGTAAGCGGCAGGGTGATAAGCGAGATTGTAGCATAAAACTAAACCTATCACTTACTACTTACCACTTATTACTTACCACTTTTATGGCTCTACTCAGCGTTTCAGGTTTCTTCGGTCGTTTTCATCCCTTACTCGTGCATTTGCCTATTGGCATTTTACTCCTGGGCATTATACTGCACTGGCTTGGCAGGAAACAGCAGTTTAGTGCTATCCGTCCTGCCGTAAGTGTTGCTTTATTACTGGGCGCCGCCAGTGCCGTGTTATCCTGCATTAGCGGCTGGTTATTGGCCGGGGGAGGAGAATATGATGCCACTGTTTTGGACCGGCACAGGTGGATGGGCATAGGAGTTGCCGTGATTGCCATTCTGTATTATATAATATATACCGAAAAGCTTTCTTTCCGGTTCCACCGGGTGCTTCCTTATGTTCTTTCGGTGATTTTATTTATGCTGATCACTTTTACCGGCCACCTGGGCGGTACGCTTACACACGGTGAGGGATACCTGACGCAGGATATAGGAGAGCCGGACAATATAAAGGAAGTAAAGAAAATAATTCCCAATGTGCAGGAAGCAATAGCATACCATGATATTATACAACCTGTATTACAAAACAAATGCTATAGCTGTCATGGACCATCGAAGCAAAAAGGTAAATTACGGTTAGACAGTGAAGTAGCCATTACAAAGGGCGGGAAAGACGGCAAAGTAATGATAGCGGGTAAAAGCGCAGAAAGTGAACTGTATAAAAGACTTACGCTTGATTTGCTGGAAAAGAAACACATGCCCCCCAAAGGAAAATCGCAGCCATCGGAAGCGGAGATTGCTTTGATTCACTGGTGGATCAATACCGGTGCGAGCTTTGATCAGCCGGTAAAAGCGCTGCCCCAGGAGGAAAAAATAAAGCCGTTGCTCATTGCTTTGCAAAGCGATCATCTGCAGCTCCCGGCAAAGCCCGAAGTGCCCGAAGCGCCTGTGGCAAAAGCGCCCGAACAGGCCGTTAATAAATTAAAGGAAGCGGGCGCTACTGTTGTGCCGGTGGCAGCGGAAAGCAACTATCTTTCCGTAAATTTCCTGGCTTCAAAAAACATCGGCGACAATGAGGTGAAGTTATTGCAGCCGCTTGCTCCGCAGCTGGTTTGGTTAAAGCTGGGCAACACTGCTGTTAGCGACAGCGCAATGGCTGCCATTGGTAAGCTGCCCGTTTTAATTAAACTAAGTTTAGATAATACGCAAATAACAGATAAGGGGCTGTCTGCATTACAGTCTTTATCTAAATTACAATACCTGAATGTTGTGGAAACAAAGGTTACTGCCGGTGGATTACTGCTATTGAAGCAACTGCCGGAACTGCAAACCATCTATCTGTATAAAACGGATGTTACTGCTGCCGATTGGCCGTCACTCAAACAGGCATTTCCTAAAGCGGTATTAGACACGGGGGGCTATACTTTACCTCTGCTTGAAGGAGACACCACGCTGGTTACGCAGGTAAGATAGATTCGGCTTTTGAACTGGTAATAAGAAAGTAACATGGCGCCGCTATAAACAGTTGTTTGGATATCACCTGGTATTCGCCAGCTCAATCAGCTTATTAATATCAGTAATGAAAATTTTTCTGCCTTTTGTTTCTACTATTCCGGCTTCTTTAAATTCACCCAGTACGCGTACAACGTTTTCTCTTGCTGTACCTGCAAGGCTGGCCAAATCATCGCGCGACATATTAATCTCAACAGCCATGCCCGGTTCAAAATTCACTTTGTATTTTTCCCGCAGCACAATCAATTGTAAAGCCAGTCTTTCCCTAACGGAATTTTGGGCAAACAAAGTGATGCTGTTGGCTAATACGGAAAATTCATGACTAAGGGTTTTTAGGAGCCTGTTATTCAGAATGGAAGACTGTTGTAAGGTAAGCAGGAAATCTTCTTTTGGTATAAAGGCAATCGTACTTTCTTCTAATGTGGCTGCTGAATCGGGGTAATGATACTGCGATAATATGGCATGATAGCCAAGCAGTTCCCCTGTATTAGCCACGTAAATGATCTGTTCCCTTCCTGTTTTATCCGTTTTATACTTCTTAACCTTCCCCTCAATAATGTAATATATGCCTGCAGGGTAGGCGCCTTCACGAAACAAGATTTCTCCTTTCTTTAAAACATGCTCACTTTTATGCGCCATAAGCAGCTCAAAATCGGCTGCAGGCAGATCGGTCAAAATGGATTCACTTTTAAAGCTCCACTTGTCTATCGGAAAAATGCCCTGTATGCTCATAGTAAATGACAAAAATACCTTTAAAAAAATTGATATAAATCACTTTTCGCTGTGATAAGGTTTACCGCATGGGAACTAATTGATCCTTAATTTTGCAATGCGGTGGCCAAAATGAGGTGAAAGTCTGCAGCAATGCCAGTGATGCTGCATAAAACCAGCTAATATTCTTCTTCCGGCGGTACGAAATGGTAACAATGATGTTTGTATAAAAAAATATTTGTATAATGATGGATGTGAGCGAAAAAACGTCAGGTATAAGCAGTTATTTTAATTCCGATAAGCAGTTTAACCAGCTATACCCGGAGTCTATCCGTTTATTAGCCGCCAGGCACTGGACTCCGTTAAGCGTGGCCCGCAAGGCTTCCTTTTTTTTAGCAGCCGAAAACGGTGTGCGCATACTTGATATTGGCAGTGGTGTAGGTAAATTTTGTTTGGGTGCGGCTTACTATTCTCCGAAGTCGTATTATTATGGCATAGAACAGCGTAAAGATCTGGTAACATATGCGCAGGCTGCTGGAAATACACTTGGCTTACAGAATGTTTCTTTCATACACGGAAATTTTACCCAGTTGGATCTGCGTGATTACGATCATGTTTATTTTTATAATGCTTTTTATGAAAACCTGGCGGGAACAGATAAAATAGATGAGCGTATCGCTTATTCCGGTGAGCTGTATAATTATTATAACCGGTATTTATTTAAGCAGTTAGAACAAATGCCTGCCGGAACACGATTGGCCACGTATTACAGTCTCGAAGATGAAGTGCCCCCCGATTATCATGTAGTGGGGTCTGATATGGATAATCTGTTAAAATTCTGGATTAAGGTATAAGCTGAAATTTGAAACCAGGGTTAAAATAATAACAGGAGCGGTATGTATGTTTAGACCTAAATTGCTGGATACCTTAAAGGGCTACAGCAGGCAGCAGTTTATTAAGGATACCATGGCGGGTTTAATAGTGGGTGTTGTGGCGCTGCCGCTGGCTATTGCATTTGCCATAGCTTCGGGTGTATCGCCTGAAAAAGGGTTGTATACAGCGGTTATAGCAGGGTTTATTATTTCTGCCCTGGGCGGCAGCAGGGTGCAGATCGGCGGACCTACCGGTGCTTTCATTGTAATTGTATATGGCATTGTTCAGCAGTTTGGCATTAATGGTTTAATTATCGCCACTTTCATTGCGGGCATAATTCTCATTATTATGGGTATTGCCCGTATGGGAACTATTATTAAATTTATACCTTACCCGTTAATTGTTGGATTTACCAGCGGCATTGCGCTAATTATTTTTTCTTCGCAGGTAAAAGACTTTTTTGGATTGCAGATGGGCGAAGTTCCTGCTGATTTTACAGATAAATGGAAGAGTTATATCGGCCATTTTCGCTCGGTGAATATATATGCGCTTTTAATTGCGGCAGGCACAGTTGCTGTTATCGCATGGTGGCCCAGGCTCACCCGTAAAATACCCGGATCATTAATTGCGCTTCTGGTTGCAACTGCTGTGGTGCAACTGCTGCATCTTCCTGTAGAAACGATTGGCAGCCGTTTCGGTAGTATTTCGTCTTCGTTTCCTTCTCCTGTAATACCCGATATTGATTTTGCTACTATTCAAAAGCTGATCGCGCCTGCATTTACCATTGCTTTGCTGGGCGGTATTGAATCTTTATTGTCTGCCATTGTAGCCGATGGAATGATCGGGGGAAACCACAAATCCAATACGGAGCTGATCGCACAGGGCACTGCCAATATCTTCTCCTCCATTTTTGGCGGCATCCCCGCAACAGGCGCTATAGCCCGTACGGCAACTAATATTAAAAGCGGGGGGCGTACCCCCGTAGCAGGCATCGTGCATGCGTTTACGTTATTGCTCATCATTTTGTTTATCGGAAAATGGGCCGCGCTCATCCCAATGGCTGTATTAGCGGGTATACTGGTAATTGTTGCATATAATATGAGTGAATGGGAAAATTTCATTTCTGTAGCCAAAGGTCCGCGGGGAGACGCGGCGGTATTGCTCACTACTTTTTTTCTTACGGTATTTGTTGATCTTACCGTGGCTATTGAAATAGGAATGGTGCTGGCCGTATTCCTGTTCATGCGGAATATGATAAAGTTTACAGACGTAAATATCCTTACCGGTGAAAAAACCGATAAAGAAGAGGCGAATGATACCAATGCAGTAAGTAATTATGATATTCCAGGGGAAGTAGAAGTATTTGAAATAAACGGACCCTTATTTTTTGGCGCCGCTTATAAGTTCAAAGATGCTATAAGGTTTATAAAAAAGCCGCCCAAAGTATTCATCATCCGCATGCGGCACGTACCTATTATTGATGCTACGGGCATAAGAACGCTGCGGGAGATTCATAAAGAATCCAAAAACCGGGGTACAAAATTAATTTTATCGGAAGTGCATAGTAAACAGGTAGTGGATGAACTGCGGGCTGCCCGTTTGCTATTTGCTGTTGGTAAGGCTAACGTAACAGATACTTTTGAACAGGCGCTGAAAAGAAGTAATGCGGTAATAAATGACGAGAGGGGTGAGAGGTGAAAAGTAAAGTGGAGGTTGCAGGTTACAGGTTACAAGGTGGAGGTTGCAGGGGGCTCAAACCGCACCACCTTATACCTCACCCTGAGACCTTCATCCGCCCCATATTCTACTGCTTCTTCAGCTTATCCTTAAATACTTTCTCAAATTTTTCCAGCTTTGGCCTGATCACGTACTGGCAGTAAGGCGCTTTGCCGTTGAGCCTGTAGTAATTTTGATGATAATCTTCCGCCGGGTAAAAGTTTTTAAAGGGCTCAATGGCGGTTACAATAGGATTGGACCATGCGCCGCTTTTGTCCAGTTCGGCTTTATAGGCTTCGGCTTTTTCTTTCTGGGTATTATTATGGTAAAAGACTACGCTGCGGTACTGCGGGCCAACATCATTACCCTGCCTGTTTAATGTGGTAGGGTCGTGTGTTTTCCAGAATACTTCTAATAATTCATCGAAGCTGATTACGGCGGGGTCGTATACGATCTGAAGCGCCTCGGCATGACCTGTATTTTTTTCACAAACCTGCTCGTAAGTAGGGTTGGGTACGTGCCCTCCGCTATAGCCGCTGGTTACTTTTGTAACGCCTTCTATTTGCTGAAACACAGCTTCCGTACACCAGAAGCAGCCGTTTGCGAAAGTAGCTACTGCGGTATGGGCGTCGGGAGTAATAGCAGAAGGATTAATAGTAGTATCGTTGCTCATATTGTTTGTTTTTAGCGCATTGCTTTTTGCTCCGCAGGAAAATAATGTGCCTGCAGGAATTATTCCAAGGAGCATCAAAAAATATTTCATTGCTTAATATTAACGGGGCTGCCTAAAAAGCAATATTTTGCCACGAAGCCACTACAGCACGAAGAAAATAAAACCTGAAGATCAAGACTTTGGGTCTTAGAGGCATATTTTCTATACCGGCCCTTTTGAGACAGTCTCCAATCAGCATGCAAGTTACGGAATAAGATAGTACTAAATCCGAAGCCTGGAACCGGGGTGCATTTCAAATTGTCGCCGGCTGGTGGGACACCAGCCGGGGCGGCCCGC
>NZ_DAOMQT010000075.1:0-15191 GCF_035445465.1 Agriterribacter sp. | reverse complement strand
GTAATACATACCGATTTTGAAAAAGGCTTTATCCGTGCGGAAGTGATCAAATACAACGACTTTATCCAGTACAAATCGGAAGCCGCATGCCGCGATGCCGGCAAATTAGCCGTGCAGGGAAAAGATTACGTGGTGGAAGACGGGGATATCATGCACTTCAGGTTTAATGTATGACAGGAAAGTGGTGAGTAGTAAGTTTAGTTGCGTTTGCGCTCATTATCGCTCTGCCTGATTGTTTCCAGCAATGCGGAAAGTTCTTTTACGCGGGAAGAATTTTTTGAAGCGAGGTTATTCTTTTCGCCGGTATCTTTTGAAAGATCATACAATTGCGGCTGCATGGCATTGCCCAGCTCAATATTCACATCATTGTTTTTTGCCGCTCCCGCTTTGGGTTCAATATATTTCCAGTGCCCTTTTATAACAGAAAGCGCATTAGCGTGCTCAACAATATAAGGCCTGTCTTTTTTTGACTTCCCGAGTAAAACAGGGAGCCTGTCAAAACTATCCGTTGCCTCATCCTCTGCCAGCGCTTGTTGTGTAAGCGTTGCAAAGGAAGCCAGCATATCCACCTGGCTGAATAAGGCATCCGACACCCTTCCTGCAGCTATAGCAGCCGGCCATTTCACTATAAACGGCACTCTTGTTCCGGCCTCAAAGGCGCTGTATTTCCCCCCGCGCAAATCTCCGGAAGGGCGATGACCGTTGAGCTTTTGAACAGCGTTGTCCTGGTAGCCGTCATCCACTACCGGCCCGTTATCGCTGCTGAAAATTACAATGGTGTTCTCCGATAGGCCAAGGCTGTCAAGCGTTCGGGTAATTTGCCCTACTGTAGCATCCAATTGCAGAATCACATCGCCCCTGGCGCCCATGCTGCTTTGCCCTGCAAACCTGCCATGTGGCGTTCTCGGCACATGTATATCATGCGTTGTTAACAGCAGGAAAAAAGGCCGGGACCGGTGCTCAATAATAAATTGCTTTGAGCGCTCCGTGAGCACATCCGCTATGTCTTCATCTTTCCATAAGGCGTTTTTACCACCGATCATATAGCCGATACGGCTGATGCCGTTTATGATCGTTTGATCATGACCGTGAGAAGGTTTCAGCTTCAGCAATTCAGGATGATCTTTACCCGTAGGCCAGTCTCCTGTCTTTTCTTTATAGCTCACCTGTATGGGATCCGCCGGATCAAGCCCTGCTACATGATGATTTTCTACGTACACGCAGGGTACCCTGTCAACCGTTGCAGGTAAAATAAAAGAATAGTCGAATCCAACTTCCCGGGGACCGGGTTTTATTTCACCATTCCAATCCGGGCCTTCGGGGCCACCCAATCCTAAATGCCATTTACCTACAATGGCTGTTTGATACCCCGCTCTTTTAAGAACAGCAGGGAGTGTAATTTTATCAACCGGTATAATCAGCGAAGCATTTCCCGGCGCTATGCCGGTTCCTTTTTTCCGCCAGGCATAGGTGCCTGTCATTAATGAAAACCTGGAAGGTGTGCAGGTAGCGGAAGTGGCATAAGCATTGGTAAACCGAAGCCCTTCTTTGGCGAGTTTGTCTATATGAGGTGTTTGAATTTGCGCAGCGCCGTAACAGCTCAGGTCGCCGTAACCCAGGTCATCGGCATAAATGAATACAATATTAGGATGCTGCTGGGCAAACATCCCTTTTAATAAAAATATTGCTGCTATAAGGAACATACTTTTTTTCATCTGTTGTCTTTATGCGGAGAAGAAATATTTAATTTAATGATACAACAGCGGCTGTTCTTCTGCCCTCCCCTTTTATACCTGTAAGATCATCTCCCAATTCTTTTCTATACCGGTCTGCTATCGCATTAAGCTGTTCCACCACTTCAGGATGCTGCGCTTTTACGTCCAGCGTTTCACCGGGATCTGTACGCAGGTCGTACAAAGCCAGGTGCACAGTATCACTTGCATACTTACCGGGCCAGCCATCGTTACCCATAACCGTTTTTTTATAGGTTTGCGAATGACCCTGAAAAACCAGCTTCCACTGTCCTGCACGGATACATTTTAAATTATTGGCATCATAATAATATACCAGCTCATTTCTTGGGTTGGCGCCATTTTTATGCTGCATTAGCGGCAATATATTTACACCGTCAATTTTATGTACCGGTTGTTTCGTTTTACATATATCTGCAATAGTGGGCAGCAGATCAATGGTGGAAGCCATATTGTTACAAATGGTTCCCGCAGGTATAACTGCGGGCCAACGCATGATGCAGGGTACTCTTTGGCCCCCTTCCCATGCGGTTCCTTTCCCTTCCCTTAACCCGGCGGTATTGCCGGCATGATTACCAAAAGTGAGCCAGGGTCCATTATCGCTGGTAAAAACAACCAGGGTATTCTCTGTCAATCCCTGTTCTTCGAGGGTATGCATGATTTCACCAACCGACCAGTCTACTTCTTCTATCATATCGCCAAACAACCCTGCGCCACTTTTCCCTTTAAACGCCGGTGACGCGGCAATGGGCACATGCGGCATGGAATGCGCGAGATACAGAAAAAATGGATGAGCTTTGTTTTGTTTTATAAATCGTTTAGCCCTTTCCGTATATAAGCCGGTTAGTTCCTCCTGGTCATTTAATGTTTTGATCTCTCTTATTTTTTTATTACCATCCATGAGCGGCAAAGGAGGATAGCGTGATTTACGGTCGGCCGTATCCGTTATGGGTTTCCCATCGTAGTTCACCGGCCACATATCATTGGAGTAAGGCAGTCCGAGCCATTCATCAAAGCCCTGTTGTAATGGAAAGAAGGGTTCTTTTTGACCCAGGTGCCACTTGCCCACCATGCCTGTGCTGTATCCTTTGGCTTTCAACAGCTCTGCTATGGTTTCCTCATCGGGGTTTAGTGCAATTGTACTCCATGGAAAAAGTGCACCATGAATACCCACACGGTTGGGATAGCAACCTGTAAGCAATGCCGCTCTTGAGGCGCTGCAAACCGCCTGGGCCGCATAAAAATTAGTAAAGCGCATACCCTGCACCGCGAGTTTATTAATATTAGGTGTATGGTATGGAAATCCACCATAACATTCAAGATCGCCATAGCCCATATCATCCATAAAGATGATAATGATATTAGGTTGTTCATTGTTATATGGAGCAGAGCCCGTAAACGATTTGAAACCAAATGTAAACGGCACCATCAATAAAAGGAACATCAAAAGCACAGAAGAGATGAAACGCCTGTTCATGATTTTTTGATTCGGATGAAAAGATATAATGGCTATCCGCTATTTGAATATAGCTACGAATACGCGAATAAATGTATCAAAATACATCAAAAATAAACCCCGACGCCATTTTTTTGAGGCACCGGGGCTTTTTTTAGTGTGTGTTTTTTAAATAACGCAGCAGTTTAAAAAACATTGTATGCAAAGCTCACATAATATAATCCTCCTATTTCCGGGTTACCAAACCCGTTCATATAATATTTGTTCAGCACATTGGTAGCGCCCAGCTTAACTAAGGAACCAATTGCCGGAAAGCGGTATCCAACCATGGCATCCATCGTAAAAAAGGAAGGAACGGTACCGGTAGCAAAATCGGCCTCCCATAAAAAATCGGTTTGCCAGCGGCCGGTAACATTAAATACCACCCGTTTATTTTTTCCGAACCCCGCATGCCCCACACCAAAATTTATGCGGTGATCGGGTGTATTAAAATTGGCAATAAAATCTGCAGGTACATCACCCAGTTCATCATGAAAATAATTGGCAAAAACAGAAAGTCCGCTGTTTAAGCGATAATCCAGCCCTATGCCATAGCCGGATGTTTTAACCTTAATGGGATCAATTTTTACATCACCCCCACCGGAAGCAGACATGGTGGCCGCATTTTCTACGATAGAATAGATCTGGGTTTGCTGGGGAGAGACCTGCCTGGCTACCAGGGTTCTTCCTATAAAATTGTCGTACTCACCTGTATAATAATATACATCAACCAGTAATTTTTTTGCGATCAGCCCCTTATATCCTATTTCATAAGATGCTACACTTTCCGGCTTTAATTCCCGTGGGTTGTAGGCGCCTAAGGGCTGCGCGTTATTATCCAGGCGCACTGAATTTTGAGCGTTTAGGTTGGGACCAGGCCTTCCGCCTGGAAGGCTGGCATCGTGAATCCATGGCAATCCCCCAATCAAAAACTGTCCGCCGCCTATTTCAAGATTGATGTATTGCTGCTGCGTGGAAGGGAAGCGGTAAGCGGTTTGATAGCTCAGGCGAATATTATGATCATCTGCCAGCTTCACCACAGCCGAAGCCCTCGGGGTGAACCTTCCTTTGAAATTGTCGTTTTTATCGTAACGTCCTGAAACGCTTAAGATTAAACGATCGTTGATCAGCTTTTTGGTAAGCTGGCCGTAAGCGCCGTATTCGTTAATTTTTATGGGACCGTCATAATCAATGAACAATGTACCCTGTGAATTCAATACATATTGTTTCCACGATCCGCCTACTATCAGTTCTACAAAAGGAATTACTTCTTTAAAATTATATTGTCCTTCCGTCATCCACAGATCGCTGCGATCTAAAAATAATCCACCTGCAGGTATGGGTGTAGAACGTACCTGGTCGAATAATTGTTTGAACGCGGTAGAACCTGCTGCCGGGCGGCCCTGGTCGGCAAACGCCCGTGCCGCGGCATGTGCGGCAGCTTCATCGGCTCCGGCTCCCCTTGCCTGCACAAAAGCAGCTACATATTCGGGGAACCACTGCGTGCTGGACTTCCATGCTTCATTTAACCTGCGGGCGGTTATGGTAGCATTATAGGCTTCCCCGGCATTTTCCTGCGTGGTGTAGCCACGTACGAACCAGTTTTTGCTTCGCAGCTCCAGCTTATACTGTCCTATTTTAGCATCTTTCAGGGAATACCTGTCGCTTCCGGTGTATACCGTACTTCCGGTTCCGAAATAGCCGGTAAGCGAAGCTTCGAGATCTGAAGTAATCTTATAATGCAGGCTTCCCGATAATTTAAAGTTTATCGTATTAGGGTTTACCATATCGCTTTCGGCATATCCCGTACGTGATGCGCTGGCTTCCGGAATGATATCATTTCTCAACCCAAAATAAAAAGGCACCATATTGGTAACCGGACCCTGCAAGGCTGCAGGCAGGGTTCCTATAAAGCCTCCAATTTGAGCAGGCGTTGCATTGGGAGGCAATACCGCATTCATGATCTGAACTATATCTACGGTACCCCCTGTTGCCGCCAGTACACCCTGCTGTGTTTGACCCTGCACTAACTGGGCCAGGCTTTTCATGCTAAATCCATTATCGCGCATATTGGTTTCATCACCATATACATTTATACCATCGTAATTGGGGTCAGTTTGCCGGTTACCTGGTAATGTTTTGCGGGTAAGCCGGTCATAATCCTGTGTACTATTGGCAATCCAGTCTTTGGCCTGCACCAGCTGAAAGCCCACTTTAAAGGCGAATTTATTATTAAAGGCTTTGGCCCAGCGTGCCGACCAGTCGTTATACCAACCGGGCTTACTGCGCTGGCTTTTATCCACATGATTCATCCCCGTTTTAATCTGGAAGCTCAATCCCTGGTATTTAAAGGGATCCTTGCTGTTGATCAGCAATGTTCCGTTCACACCGCCTGATCCATACAATGCCGATGAAGCCCCCGGCAGCAATTCCATATTGTCAACATCCAGCTCGGTAAGCCCAGTAAAGTTCCCTACGGGAAAATTAAGTCCGGGCGCCTGGTTATCCATCCCATCCACCAACTGGTTAAGACGGGTATTACCGGAGAAATTAAATCCGCGGGTACTGGGTGTTTTAAAGGTGAGGGATGAGGTGGTAACGTCAACACCCTTTAGCTGCGCTACCATATCATAGTAGCTGGTGGCAGGTGTATTGCGGATATTAGCTGCGCTTACCCTTTCAATGGTTACGGGCGACTCCATAGCCCTTGTAGCAGTGCGGGTAGCGGCAACCACTATCTCTTCTCCCAACACAGAGGAAGGGGTAAGTTCCACTTCTACAGCATCCGTTCCGGTAATCTCCAGTTCCCTGGCTTCAAAGCCTATGGAAGAAAAAACCAGGGTCAATGGCAGTGGTTTGCCGGTGGTTAATTTAAAATTACCGCGCGAGTCGCTGAAAGTGCCTTCCGTAGTGCCTTTGATAATTACGGAAACAGCGCTTATAAACTCTTTGCTGGCACTGTTTTTAACGGTGCCTGAAAGGATATTGCTCTGCGAAAAGGAGTTGAGGGAAAACAATAGTAGCAACAAGGCCGTGGAGTAACGGAATGTTTTTTTCATAATAAGCAAATTGAGTTAAAAGATGTTGCCGGCAAATTAACGATTGTTAGTATAGTATAAAAATTTAAGTCCCTCTTTTACATACCGGCTTTATGGCGGATATATGTAAAGGGTTCGCATTATCCGGCTCCAATAGGGTAACAGGCGACACGACCAATTGATATCATTAAAAAATAAACAGCATTATTTATTTAAATTTAGTTTCCTGAAAATTTCATTTTGTAAAAAAATTTTTCTACGTTTAACTCCGGTTTAAATCTGTACCTCCTTAAGACCTGCTTACTTTATTCCACATTCATTATTTAAGTACGGTATCCCCTGCTTAAACCTCAATTTTAAAATCATATCCCAAAGTTTCTTTCATTATTTTCAGCTCTGTCCGCGCGATATCCCATGTAAATCCGGTTTACTACCGATTATTCTATGGTTTGCCTCCAATATGTTTTGAAAACATTTCAGATTTAATGCTGAAGTGACGGTCTAAGCGGTCAATTCATTATACCATTTAACTTTAACAGGTTCTCCATGAAAAGTTTTTTTGAGACTGCTACTATTATGGCTTCCACGCCGTATTGCAGCCCGAAGGGTAAAACTTTACTGATCATCATTACTTTATTACTCTCTCCCCTTCTGCACACGTTCAGCAACAACTATAACGATCCCCTGTCTTCACCGGAGCAAGACCTGAACTGGCAACACGATAAAACGGTGGGCGGCGTAGAACTTTTCTACGCTATATCGCCATGCAAGGGCAGCAGTGCGGTATTCCTGAAAATGAATAATAAGAACAGGTACCCGGTGGAAGTATCATGGAAAGAAACTTTCGAAACTCAGGCAGAAAAAGCAGTTGAGGGCTACGGCGGGGTAAAAAAAACAGTTGTTCAACCCGGTGAAACGTTTGAGTCTGATTGTGGCAACCCCACCCATAAAGCACTGGTAGTTCTTGCCGGCAATGCCATCCCTACCTATATAGCAGTTATTTCAAACTTCCATTACAAAGATGTAACCGTAAGTAAGATCAATTAAAAATCCTATCACCAACAATCGCAACATGTATGAAACAATTTCACTTCCTTCCGTCTTTGAAAAAAGGCTTTCTGTCATTCTGCTTTTCTTTCTTTTTAAGTACTTTTTTCATTGCTGCCAACGCCCAGGCGCCCGACAGCAAAGGCACCGACTTCTGGCTTGCCTTCCCGGGTAATTACAGTCCCGGCGCGCTCTCTTTTTTTATTAGCGGGGATGAAAGCACTACCGGTACCGTGTCCGCTCCGGGAACGGGCTTTAGTACCAATTTTACCGTTACACCCGGCACGGTAACTACCGTTACTTTACCTACGGGTACACTTGAACTGAATGCCTCGGACGTGATAGAAAACAAGGGCATTCATGTTGTTGCGGGCAAGGAAGTTACGGTATACGGATTGAACAGGTACCAGGCTACTACTGATGCCTACCTCGCATTACCCACAGACATACTGGGCACTTCTTATATTAATTTGGGTTATAAAAACACCAATATTGTTAATAGCACACAGTTTGGCATTGTAGCGGCACAAAATGCCACCACGGTTACCATTACGCCCACTGTTACCACCAGCGGAAGACCCGCAGGCGTTCCGTATAATATTGTTCTTAACCAGGGGCAGACCTATCTCTTACGCAATACGGATGCTGCGCCCCAGGATCTTTCGGGATCATTGATTACTTCCAATAAACCCATTGCCGTTTTTGGAGGTATGCAATGCGCTAATATTCCTATGGGGTATGTAGCCTGCGATCACATTATTGAGCAACTTCCACCTACCACGGCATGGGGTAAAAACTTTATTTCCGTTCCGCTGAAAACACGAACCAGGGGAGACACGTTTCGCTTCCTGGCATCGGCCAATGGCACTACCGTTGAAGTAAATGGCGCTGTTGTTGCCAACTTGAATAAAGGACAGTTGTTTGAAACCATACTTACTACTGCTTCCCAGATCAAATCCAACAACCCTATTTTGGTTGCACAATATTCCAACAGCAGCAGCTTTGATAATGTTACATCCGATCCGTTTATGATGCTCATAACGCCCTATGAGCAGTTTCTCGGGAACTATACTTTTTCTACTCCCGCATCGGGCTTTAGCGGTAACTATGTAAATGTAGTGGCGCCCGCTGCTGCAGTGGGAGCATTAAGGTTAGACGGCGTGGTTATACCACCCGCATCATTTTCACCGATCGGCTCTACCGGCTTCAGCGGAGCACAATTGAATATCTCCCTGGGCTCGCATACGATCAATGGCTCTAATCTTCCCTTCGGCATTTTTGTTTACGGATACGACAGCTACGACTCTTACGGCTATCCCGGTGGCCAGTCGCTGGCTCCTGTGGCCAGCGTAACCAATTTGAGTGTTACCCCATTAACAGGCACAGGCGCTGTGGGCACAGAACATTGTCTGGAAGCCCTGGTAAGGGATCAGTTCAACAATCCGCTGGTGGGCGTTCGGGTAGACTTTACGATCACCGGCGCTAACCCGGGCAGCACAGGCTTTGCCAATACCAACGCCAGCGGTATAGCCAAGTTTTGTTATACCGGCGCCAATGCTGGCGATGACAACATTGTGGCATCTGTAGGTACAATAACCGCACCGGCCAAATTTACGTGGACGAAAACCGCAAGCAATATATACTATTCCAAAGCGGCGGGCAATTTGCATAATGTACTTACCTGGGGCGTAGAACTTGATGGCAGCGGCGCCAACCCAACCGACTTTGGCGATGGTAAGATCTTTAACCTGGCCAACCGTGCGGGCTCCTATACCATGACCGGCAACTGGACCGTTTACGGCACACTCAATAACCCATCGGGCAGCCAGCTAAGGATCAACGGATATACTTTATCCATTACTACTCTAACCGGTGCGGGCACACTAACCGGTTCTACCACCTCAAATCTTGCTATCATCGGCGCCAATGGCGGCAGCCCGGGTAACCTGAACTTTACAGCAGGGGCCGGCAGCAGCTTAAAAATGTTAACGCTGAACCGTACCGGAACGGGTGCTTCCGCAACAATTGGAACGGCGTTAAGTATTTATGACGTGCTCAATATTGTAAATGGTACATTAAATACCGGTAACAAATTAACGCTCAAGAGCAATGCAACCAATACTGCCCGTGTGGCACCGGTTGGCGGAAGCATCAGCGGTAACGTTACTGTAGAACGCTATATACCTGCACGCAGGGCATGGCGGCTCATGAATGCTCCTGTAGGCGGTAATCAAACGGTTAACCAGGCATGGCAGGAAGGTGTAACCACAGCATCACCTAATCCTAACCCTGCACCAGGTTACGGCACTTACGTAACAGTAGGTACAGTAGCCAATGGTTTTGACCAGAACATACTTGGTCAGAGCACTTCATCACTGAAAAGCTTTACTGCCGCAGGTGCACTGCAGGCTGTAACCAACACAAAAACAGCAACAGTTGCCAATAAGCCTTATATGCTGTTTGTAAGAGGCGACAGAAGTCTGGTGATGAGAGACAATACGGTTCCTGCCAACAATACAACACTGAGAGCAACGGGGCCATTGTTGACCGGTAACCAAACCATACCTGTTGGTGCTTCAGGCTTTACAGCTGTTGCCAACCCGTTTGCTTCGCCCATCAATTTTGCAACCATTACCAGAACGAATGTGAATAACAGCTTCTATGTATGGGATCCAAAAATGGGTGGCACTTATGGCGTAGGCGCTTATGTAAATATCAGCTATAATGGTACGGGGTATGATGTAACGCCGGCTTCGGTTAGCCTCGAAAGCCAGTATATTCAGAGTGGCCAGGGATTCCTGGTACAATCTACCGGTGCAGCCGGAAGCATCGTGATCAAAGAATCCGACAAGTCGGCAACTCCTGCCCAGAATGTGTTCAGGCAATCGGCTGAAGGCGATCAGCGATCAGCGATCAGCGATCAGCAGTCAGCTATGGGCAATGAGCAATCAGCAGATGAGGGACTGGTATTTGCCCCGGCAAAGAATGCACAGGGGTTAAGGATCAACCTGCAAACCATTAATGATGACGGAACAAATATCTTAGATGAAGCGTTCACTTCTTACAGCCGCAACTTCTCCGATGCTATAGATGATATGGACGCCATCAAGATGCCCAATGTGCTTGAAAACCTGGCCATCATACGGCAGGGGCAATCGCTGATGGTAGACAGAAGGTCACCGTTAAGTGAGAACGGCGATACGCTTTATCTCAACCTTTCCAATACAACGGAAAGAAGCTATATCCTGGAGTTCAATCCAATTGATCTTACAGATGTGGTTTCGGCTACCATTGAAGACAATTACCTGCATACTTCTACAACGATAAACACATCCGAAGTATCGCAGGTATACTTCCAGGTTAATTCCGATGCGGCTTCCGCAAGTTGCGACAGGTTTAAAGTGGTGCTTTTAACAAGGAAGGGAGAAATCAATGCTGGTATATTGAGTAAGCCGCTGATCAAAGCATATCCCAACCCGGTCATCAATGGAAATGTAAACCTGCAGTTTGAAAATTCAGCAGCCGGAATGTACAGGGTTGAACTGGTGAACAGCGCAGGACAGGTTGTATTGCGCAGGAACATTCAGCATGCAGGTGGCAGCCTGAACCAGAAGCTTGACCTGGAAAGAAGATTACCTGCCGGCATTTACCAGTTGAGGATAACCGGAAAAGATTCGCGTACTGTTATTAAACTTTTGAACAAATAAATCTGTAACCACTTTTTAAATTTTATAAAACGTTTATTATGAAACTAAAACCCCTTTTGACAACTGCTGTTTTAACTGTTGTATCCCTTTTGATGTATGTGCCTTCGGTATTAGCCCAGTTACCCGATCCCGGAGGAGATCCTGATGAAATACCCATTGACGGGGGATTAAGCCTGCTGATTGCCGCCGGAGTTGCCTATGGCGCAAAGAAGGCATACGACAAAAGGAAAAAAGAACCTAAAGCACAGGATGATCTAAAAAAGGTTGAATAGGTTGTAGAACTATTCTATATATCAAATGCCGGTTACTTTGGAGGGTTGTCGCCCGACATATTCTTCAAAGTAACTGGCTATTGTAGCGTATACCCTATCATTCATTGAAACTACCGAACACTATGTTAGTTTTCATCAGATCCGTAAGCAGGGAAATAAACCGCTATTTTGATCTTTCATTTCTCCTGAAGTTCATTGCGCTGTTTGCATTGTTCTATTACACCAATATGTTTTTTGTTGATCTTACCATTCCCGGTAAATCATACAATGCCTGGTTCGTTGAACACTTAAATTATATTAACTGGATCACCGGGAGCATCATGTACACAGCCAACCTGATGACACAGGCGGTTGGACTGGATACCCATGTTGTTAACACCAGGTATCTTGTAGTACCCGGCGGGCACAGTCTTTTTATGAACTGGCAGTGCGTGGGGCTTGGCATATTCAGTTTCTGGGCCGCTTTTGTGCTTGCCAACAGCATGGGCTGGAAGAAAAAGATCAAATGGGGCATCGGGGGATTTCTGGCAATATGGTTTTTGAACTGCTGCCGTACCGCCCTGCTGATGATCGCGCTGGAGAACAACTGGAAAGAATGGAAACAGGGCTGGAAACACGGACGAACACTGGACCACCACGACCTGTTCAATTACGGCTGCTACATTGTGCTGCTGGGCATGATCTGGTTCTTCTATAAAAAGTTTAAAAATAAACAGTCCAGTAAAGATGCCGGTAAAACAGCATGATAACTGTCAACGTGGGCAAGGCAACCGCCTCGAAAAATATTGTAAAAACGGGTTTCAACCCGTTTAAAAAACAGCAAAAAGTTAGGGAGAGCCATAGGCTCGTTGCCATGATGAACCGTGCCGATGGCACTCATTTTCTCAAAGGCGCATTTACAACCGTGCTAAAGCACGACTTTACAAAATAGTGTCGAGCCTACGGCTCTTCGTAAATTTAGATGCGTTTGCCCTGTCAACGATGGGCATTTTCCGTTTTTAGTATATTTACCTTACGAAAGCATTAGTTATTACTTCCCAGGAACGACAATAAATTTAAATTTCTCTCCGGCCTGTTAAAAAACCTGGTATTGGAGCATCTGCTTTATCGCAACATGAACTGGAAGATATTGGGATGCCTAAACTTATGCATGAGGTTGATAAAGATAAAAAAGCAAGCCGTTCAGAAATAATGAAAAAGTTGTCGGCCTAATGAAAGTTGAATTTTTAAAGAAATTTTTAGCAAGATTTGTCCACCGAAAAGATATTTATAAAATCTTCGCGTAGTTTAATGGCCGCAAATCAGGCATTCCCACAACGATTTCGTAGCACCGAGTTGGACATATGGAACCTGCTATTTATTTTCGCGTATGGGCAAATTTTCGTTTCCGCAGCAAACCGCTTTTTACAAAGGCAAAGTACGTGATGTATATACCATTGGTAACGACCTCCTGGTTATGATTGCCAGCGACCGCATTTCTGCATTTGATGTTATTCTTCCCCGTGCCATACCTTATAAAGGACAGGTATTGAACCAGATTGCCGCCCGCATGCTGGAAGCAACAGCCGATATTTGTCCGAACTGGCTGCTTGCAACACCTGCACCCAATGTTGCTATAGGTAAAAAATGTGTTCCTTTTAAATTGGAAATGGTGGTCAGGGGCCACCTGGTAGGTCACGCCTGGCGCACATACAGAACCGGCGAAAGAATACTATGCGGGGTGAAACTACCTGAAGGATTAAAAGAAAATGATCCTTTCCCCTCGCCCATTATAACGCCGGCAACAAAGGCCGAGCAGGGGCACGATGAAGATATATCCAAAGAAGAAATTATTGCCAAAGGCCTGGCAACCGGAGAAGACTGGAATACCCTCTCTTCCTATACTTTACAGTTATTTGAAAGAGGAAAAGCCATTGCCGCCAGGCAGGGACTGATACTTGCAGATACGAAATATGAGTTCGGAAAGATTGGCGATACCATTTACCTGATGGATGAGATACATACGCCCGATTCCTCGAGATATTTTTATGCTGATGGATTTGAAGAACGGCAGCAAAAAGGAGAACACCAAAAACAACTGAGCAAAGAATTTGTGCGGGAATGGTTAATTGCCAATAACTTTATGGGCAAAGAAGGACAAACCGTTCCGGAAATGAGCGAGGAATGGGTGCAAACCATCAGCAACAGGTATATTGAATTGTTTGAAAAAGTAACAGGCGAAAAGTTTAAACCGGAAATGTTGAGTGAGGAAGAAACGTACAACCGGGTTATAACAGCGCTGAAAGAACTAAACACATGATTATTATGCAAATAAAATCAACCGCTTTAACTATTTTATTATCCGCTTTATTTTTTACCGGCATGACACAATCCACCCCATTGCATTATCTTATTACCGGCACTTATACCGGTGGCAAAAGTGAAGGTATTTATGTATTTGAATTCAACAGCAGTGACGGAAGCTACAGGGAGATCAGCCATGTTAAAAGCTCCAACCCTTCTTTCCTGGCAGTTTCCCCCGATGAGAAATTTGTATACGCCACAAATGAAAACGGGAACAATGATAACGGCGGTGAAGTGAGCGCTTTTTCATTCGATAAAAAAACAGGCAGGCTCACTGCAATCAACAAACAATTGTCGGGCGGCGATGCACCCTGTTATATCCAGGCAGACAAAACAGGCAAATGGGTAATTGCCGGCAATTACAGCAGCGGAACACTCTCCGTATTCCCCGTAAGCGCTTCCGGCGAACTGGGAAAAGCCACTACTACCATACAGCACAGAGGTTCCGGCGTAAACAAAGAAAGGCAGACAAAGCCGCATGTGCACTGTACTATACTTTCAGAAGATAACAAATGGTTATTTGTACCCGACCTAGGTATTGATAAGGTTATGATCTATGCTTTCGATTCAAATACCGGCAAGTTAAAACCTGCTGTTCAACCCTTTGCTAAAATAAAGGATGGCGGCGGACCAAGGCACCTCACTTTTCATCCCAATAACCAATACGCTTACGTGATCGAAGAAATGGGCGGCGCGGTAGACGCATTTCAATACAGCAACGGGAAATTAAAACATATACAGCAAATCGCTTCGGTGCAGGACAATGATACCGGTTTTATTGGCAGCGCTGATATACATGTATCGGCAGACGGGAAGTTTTTATACGCTTCCAACCGGGGCGGGTTCAATACCATTGCGATCTATAGCATTAACCAGCAGAACGGAACCCTTACTTTAGCAGGGCACCAGTCATCCCTCGGAGAAATACCCCGGAATTTCGCGATAGATCCATCGGGCAACTATTTATTAGCTGCCAACCAGGAAAGCGATAATATTGTGATCTTTAAAAGAGATGCACAAACGGGGTTGCTAACAGATACGGGTAACCGCATTGAAGTGGGCAAGCCGGTTTGTTTGAAATGGATTGGAAAGGAGTGAGGGCGCGTTGCAGGGTACAGAGAGATGTGGCAAGTTACAAGGTACAAGTTACAGGGTGCAGGGAGGTGTTGCAGGTTACGGGTTACAGGGTACAGGTTGCATGGAGGTGTTACAGGTTACAAGTTACAGGGGGTGCAGGGAAGAGAGGTGTTGCAGGGTACAAGTTGCAAGTTACAGGGTGTGCAAGGGAATACATAATACACCAAAAATGTTTGTTTTGTATTTTTATTGAAATATTTAACCATGAAAAATTACCATGATCTGCAGATATATGCAGAATCAAAACAACTGGCAATTGACATTCATAAGATCACGCTGACGTTACCAAAATTTGAATTGTATGAGGAAGGCTCTCAAATAAGGCGTTCTTCAAAATCCGTAACATCAACAATAGTAGAAGGCTACGGCAGAAGAAAATATAAAGCAGATTTTCTTAAATA
>NZ_DAOMQT010000074.1:0-16015 GCF_035445465.1 Agriterribacter sp. | reverse complement strand
ATTCTATCACTATTCATGGCAGTAAGTTTTTAAGTGTCCGGTTTGCCTTTTTCAACACTTCTTTGGGAAAGGGTTTTTCGGTACCAATAAGCTCTTTCCAAAGACTTACACAGTTGCCCTTAACCGGGTTATGATTTTGCATCAGGTGGCTGAAATAACTATTAAAAAAATAGCTTTCCCATTCTGCCGTAAACCCTTCAACTGATGCGGAGCTTTTAATATTGACGCTTACTGTTCCCATACATACATTGCCATTTTCATACACATTAAAAAATGGAGCATAGTACAGTTTGGTTTTTTGCGTTGGTCTCCTGTCAGATGAAAGGGCAAAAACAATAAGTTTGTTCCTGTCTGCATACCAAAGCAGGGCGGGTATTTCCGCTATGCCGTTGGAAATTTCAAGATTTTCAGTAAAGAATATTTTTATTTTTTTTGATTTGCTGTACCACAATAGCGAACCATTTTCGCTTGGGTTAATATAGAGTACATTGGTTGGCAAAATACCTTCAGGCTTTAAAAAAGCTTTACTCTTTTCCTTGTCTGTAATGAGTGCCTTTGCCAGTATATTAGCTTCTCTTATGGTTAACGGGTGGGCATTGACAGGGTTGCCATTGCTGTCCATGTCAAAATGCTCTACATAAGTATCGCTTCCGGTTCCTTTAGTTTGGTAAACAACCAAAGCCGATACAGGATGGTAAAGTGCTGCGAAGCTGTTGGTAATATCCTTCATCTTACTTCTGTTTAAAAATTGTTCAGTAAATACGCCAGTTCTTCCAAAAGAGCAAAGAGACGATTTTCAAAATCAAGATTGTTATTGGATGCAATCTCTTTTCCCTTAAATATTTTGGTAATAATCGGTTCCTCCATTTGCCCATATTCCTGTAGTTCCGTGTTCACGCACTGCTTAAGGTTCTCATTCAGCCATCCCTTACCATCTGCACTAAAGGAAACATATTTGTCCATCGTTAGCACATAATCTAAGTTTTCATCCTCTGCTTCGCCGTTGATCTTAGCATTTCTAAAAATGGTAGCATCAGGATATTTTTTATACAGGCAAAATGCCTCGCTTGCCAGTTCCCAACAATCATTCTCAAAAGCATCTTTGCCGTTAAAGTTTTTCAGGCGTTGTTTGAATATCTCTAAATTTACAGGATTGCATATCTTTTGTTCCATACGGTTTCCTATCCATTCAGCCTGCTGTAGTTCACTCAGGTAGCTGTTTGTTTCATCTGTATAATCATCACCCAATACCCATTCTTTCAGCATTTCATATTGCCAGTATAGAAAACTATTCTCCTGCCGGTAATAGGGTACATCTGCTATATGATACAGGTAGGAGCAAACAGATAAAAGCAAATGGGCGGCTTTTTTGCGCTGCGGATTTTTTAATAACCCGAACAACGGCACTACCGGAATATAATACAGGGTTGTACCTGTGTTATACCGCTCTGTGCTTGTAAGAAATGTTTTCCTGCTGTTCTGCAACAGGCGGATTTCTTCCCAATCCCTCACTTTCTCCTTTAACTGTTTGCCTGCATCATCCAAGGCAAGTGCAATATTGTAGGGATAACCATACTGTTTTGTCTGCATAGCCTGCAAGCCGTAATGCGCTGCCAGTTGGGAAAGGGACTGGTAAAAATCTCTTTCCGTTTTTGCTGATTTCCCGGCGGACTGTACGGTTTGCGGTTCTTTCAGTTTGGGCAGGAATGAACACCTTAGAAAACCATTGGCAGCATGGCTACCGGCAGGGATTGCTGTTTGTCCTTTTGTGTCTCGCCTGCATCCTTTGGTCTCTGCATCCAGTCTGCGAACTGCCCCAACTGTTTGTGTAACTGGCGTTGTTTTTGTTGTTGGGGTATTTTGATTGTACCTGATATGATATTGCGTTGCATAGTACATTACTTTGGATTTTTGGTTTAGCCTTTAGTACCCATCACACTTTCAAACCTGTACTGTAACCTGTCCTCGCGGATTAGGGGTGCAGATACTTTTGCTGTGGTGAGGATAGGATAAGTATTGGCATAAAAATTCATGACGGCTTCCACGCTCCATTGGGGTTCAGGGTCTGTCAACCGTATTTGCTGTCCTTTATCTTCAAATAGAAAAACTCTTTCTAACTGTGTTGCTAATAACATGACTATCTTTTTTAGGTTAAATAATTTACTCCGCTTCGTTATCGTCATCCCAATTTTCACTGTCCTCATCGGGCATTGGTTCGTCATCGGGATTTTCTTCTACAGTGTTATCTTCCGGCGGTTGTTCAGTCGCGGTTACTTCTTGTGTTGCACCAAACAAATCAGGCACGAACTTGCCGGAAAGGGCAGATTTCCGTTTGCGGATAGTTTCAGCCTGCTGAGGAAAAACAGAAGGGTCTGGCACTTTCATCCACGCATCCTTAAACCTGCCTTCCTTTTCCAGTTCATCCACTTTTTGCATGGCTTCTTTATACTTTTTCTCTCTTTCTTCCTTTGCCTTTTTTTCCTTATCGGCTTTCTCCTTCACCATTGCGGATTGCTTTTTGGCTTCTTCCAATTGTTTCATAAAGACTTCCATATTGTCCATTAAACCCGAAGCCGTTTGTATGGGATTGGTTATCTTCTCAAAAAAACCTGCGTCCAGTTCCCGGGCTGTTCCCCGAAGATTGAATGGCGGTATCAGGCGTTTTGCGCTATCTGCGCATTGTTCATTTTGAAGCATCACAGAAACAATCATGTTGCTTTCTGCTCCCTTGGAAATAGTCAGATGCAAATCACCTGTAATATTTAGTGCTGCTATCTGATTGAAAAAATTTGCGTTCATTGTTTTAAATTTTAGCTGTTCTTTAATTGCTCTTTCATTTTGCTGTATCTTTTCGTGCATTTCAGTCAGGTATGCGGCGTTTTACCCGTTCTGCCCTGCCAGTTTCTCTATACAGAAGCCGGGATATCCATCTGCGGTAAAACTGTACCCGTTGGCTTTAATTGTTTCTGTTATCGCTGCATCGCTGGTGAGGTATTCATACGCTTTTTGAAGTGCGGTAAATAAAAAGTGATTGAGCTGTTCGCATACGTCGGTTATGTCTTCTTCCAAACGGGATAATTCATCCTCAATACAATTGTAGTTCCCGCACCTGTTGTAAGAAAAGTTCAGGTCTATCGAAACATTGACAGAAGTTTCTCTGTTGGTTGGCTCTACCTTTGCCCATGTATCAATAATATCCCGCTGAATCAAGTCCAGTACTCGCCTGTCAATATTTATTACCGGAAAATCCAGTTCAGCTTTGGGTGCATATGCTTTCCATGCCATCTCTTTTACTCCCTGCAATAGTTTTATGATATTAACGGAAGCTGTGTAGCTGCTGCCCTGTCCCTGATGGTAGAAGCCACAGAAATAGGTTTTTTTCAGGTCAACTGTAACCCCAACATATTCCGCAATGGTTTTAAAATCATCATACACAAAATCCCACCATCTGTAGTCGGTATTTATATCCCTCATTTTATCAAGGGCTGTTTCCTTAGCCTCCTCTTTTAGTTCCGAAAACTGATACAGTTTGATCGTTACCTGTTTCATAACTGCTGTTTTTAACAGGCTACCACCTTTGCAGGCGGTAGCCTGTGGTTATCAATTAAAGCTGAAAATTTCCGCTCCATCTCGCGCGAATGCCGTGCACAGTTCAAAAGCCTTTTGCGTTTTAAGTTGCGCCGTACCACCCATTACAATGGATTGCAGTTTGGCTTCATCGTCTTTGTAACTGCGTACATTCTGGTAGTATCCTGTTACAGCATTGTATGCGCCAAACAGTGTGCCTTTGGTAGTAGTCATTTGCTGGCAATCGCTTATCATCCCATAAGCAAAAGCATCTTCAACGGTGTTTTTGAACACGGTGGAAATTTCATCGTCCGAACCTTTTTTTAGTAAATCCAATGTTTCCCTGTTCGGGCAAAGTGCCAACTGTATCAGCTTTTTTACTTCATGGTCGGTTACTTCAATCGTTGTCCAATGGTTGAAAATATCCTCCAGTTGATTGCTCAATGTATTTGCCAGTCCCATTACCCTATGCGCATTCTCCAAACGTTGTTTTGCCCCTGCGGTATGCTTGATGCGTACAACATTGCTCATGTTGTGCAGTGAAGCGTTAAGGGTGTTTTGGCAAACGATACGTATAGGCGTAAACGCCGCTGTAATGCTTCCGCTGCCATCGTGTGAGGTTGTCAAAAAGATATACTTCTCGGTAATATCATCACCATTGCCTACACGTATATAATCGGGTAGTTTAGCGGTGATAAATGTGCGCTCACCATTGCCTAATGCTCCGGCGGTCTCATAAAGAATCCCATCGCCACCACCCACTATAGCATCAAAAAAGGCGAAGGCTTCACGGTTCTGTACGATATGATAGTCGCTACCCACTACGCCTAATACTGCATTGTTGTCGGTGCGTATGTTGGCAAAATAATCAGGTACACTGATTTCCTTGTCTCTCATTTCTATACCGTCTGTGCGCTGGATAATGCCTGTGCCTTTGGTGTAAATAGGGGCTTTTATTACCTCATAGTCAAGTCCTGCATGTTTGACGGCCTCTCCGCTTGTGGGGTAATCCTGTACGATTTGCCCTAAGCCGTGCCATGCCTTTTGCTGTACGCTGAAGAAACTGTATCTGCCTGTTGTTTCGTTGAAATTCAGATTGTGTGCCATGATGTATTGATTTAAAAGTTTGAAAAAAAATGATTGATGGTTGTTGGTTAAAAAGGCAGGTCGTCTGCTGCTTCCAGTGGGATAAGCTGGGTGTCACTCACTTTAGCAGTAGCCTGCAGGGTTTCAGGTTTTTTGCTACCTCCGTGAATTTTAATTTGTGAAACATGGTAGTTTAGTGCGGCTTTTGGCTCGCCGTCTTTACCCATCCATGCCCTTGCGCTAACCCTTCCGGTGAGTTCTGCCAGTGTTCCTTTTTTAAGCACCCTGGCTACGCTTGTGCTTATCCAGTATGAGCAGTCTAAATAGGTGGATTGCTCAACACGTTCCCCCTGCTTGTTTCTGTAGCTGTCGTTAATAGCTATAGAAAAGTTTACTACCTGCTTGTCCTGTGACGTTGTGCGGATTTGTGCATCCCGTGTCAGTCGTCCGATAATGTTCATGATGTTTGATTTAAAAGTTTTACAATTTTGTTACGCTTGCTTTTCCTGTTTCCCGCTGTGTTGTGCTTTGCTCCGCTTCGCCTCGCAAATCATTTTTCCAAAAGAAAAACCGGAAAAAAGAAAGCAGCAGGAAGAGATGGGCAAATGGTGAAGCCAAAAGGAAACTGAATAAAAGATGGCTTTGTGCGTAAGGGAAATGCCATGCCGCTTACAATAGATATGTCATGGCATGTGTTTATGCGGTAGTCTTTTGGCTTCACCCAAGGATTTGTGCTGGAGCTTGCCCATCCCAACTTAGCTGCCTTTTTACCGGTTGATTTGGAAAATGTACCCAGTAATTATTTTCTCTGATCTTAATATCCAGGCTATGAAAGCCTGGTGATAGAGATTTGAAAAATGTTTTGAAGTGCTTAGCGTATAGCAACATTTTTCAATTTTCTATCTGTTATGATCTTCAAAGCTCTTTTACGGGCGGGCTTGTGTGTTGCTTAAATGTGCTTTGAAGATTATTCAGAAATAAGTAATGCCAATTATTTTATCAAAAAAAAGGGTTTAATAATTAAAAAAGGGGCTAATTAAATAACAACTATTTAAAGACAAGTACTTCCTGAAGATGACAGATGAAGACAATATTCTTTGCTATATAACACTCGTAATTACTTTCAAGTTTCTGTAAATTATTGAAGAAGATGTATGAGCAAAAAACAGCGTTACGGCAAACAAAACTGACTCCTGAAAAACTATTAAAAATGATTAAAGGAGAAGAAGCAGGTATGAGCAATGAGGAGGCCGCAAGCCTACTACTGTTTCTCAGAAAGCTGGCTCGTATAGTTGTTAACAAATACCTGGAGCAATGAAAATGAATAGAGAGCCGGTAGCTGATCTGTACATCCGAGTGAGCACCGATGAACAGGCCGACAAGGGATATTCTCAACGGAATCAGGAAGAGATGCTACGGAAGTATTGTGACAATCATTCAATAGAAGTGCGTGACATCATCTATGAAGATCATTCGGCAAAAACATTTAACAGACCTGAGTGGAAAAAGCTGCTCCATCATTTAAGAAAGAACAGGAATAAAACCGACCTGATCCTTTTCACAAAGTGGGATCGTTTCAGTCGTAATGCAGGAGATGCCTACCAGATGATCAATGAACTGCGTGATCTTAACGTAGAGCCACAAGCGATTGAGCAACCTTTAGACCTTTCTATTCCTGAAAACAAGATGATGCTGGCATTTTATCTTGCTGCACCTGAAGTAGAGAATGACCGGCGTGCACTGAATGTTTTCTATGGAATGCGCCGGGCAAGGAAAGAAGGACGGTATATGGGACTGGCACCGGTGGCTTATAAGAACAAAGTTGATGAAAGCGGAAATAAATACATAGCCCCAAAAGAACCCGATGCATCAATTTTGCGCTGGGCATTTGAGCAACTTGCAACAGGGGTATATAATACGGAACAGGTTTGGAAAAAGACCAAGGGAAAAGGGCTAAAATGCAGTAAAAATGCCTTCTGGCAGGTAATCAGAAATCCATTGTACTATGGGAAAATTTTCATACCAAAATTTAAGGATGAGGAGAGCTGCCTGGTACAAGGGCAACATGAGCCTATTATTACGGAAGAACTCTTTGAAAAAGTTCAGTATGTCCTGGATGGTCGCGGAAGAAAGTACCGTTCTAAAATCCAGACACGTAGTGAATTTCCATTAAGAGGTTTTCTGATCTGCCCGAAGTGCGGAAAAATACTGACCGGGAGTAAATCAAAAGGTTGTACCCGTTACTATGCATATTATCATTGCAGGAAGGGATGTTCTTACAGAATACAAACACAAGAAATGAGCGATGCACTTGAACAGGAATTGCAAGGATATATTCCCTCTGAAGAAATTTTAGATGTTTTCCACGTTCTGATTGCAGAAACCTATAATGACCTGACCAGAGATGTACAGGCTTACAGAAGGCAAGTACTGAGCCAGGTAAAAGATTATGAGAACAGAATTGCTCATATAAAAGATCTGCTGGCAACCAATAAAATTGATCCATCGGATTATCTTGAAATTAAAACGCGATACAGTTCATCATTGGAACAACTGAACACTACATTGAATAGTCTTAATGACAAGTCTCCCAGCTTGGAAACCTTGTTATGCAGGGATATCAAGTCTGTTATGAAACTGGATAAAATATTCAGAAACGGAAATGATGAAGATGCAAGAGCAGTAATAAGCATGTTATACCCGGAAAAGATTATTTACAATGAAGCGGGTTTTGGGAGTTCGAAAGTGAATGCAGTTATTAAATACAGCTATCACTATACAGTTTAGGTTGATACTATGCAAGATAGTATAGCACTATTTTAGCGTTCGCAAAAACATCCTGATAGGGGTGTTTTTTTTATGGTTAAACTCACCCGCAAGTCGTAAGGTCAGGTCTGCACTATAATTTATTATTCTGCTGCTTTTTCTTTCTGCCGATCCCTGAGTGTTACTTCCAAATTCTGTGCTGCCATATGCACTGCTGATAAAGTGATTGCAACGCAACGAGGATGCTATGAAAAACCAATGCCGGTATCATTCAAATGGCTATGTCGCTTTTGGCGTTACTATAAAGGTTAAGTTTAATATCCGGGAAAAAAACTGCTGAAAATATAGCTGAAAATGTGGCTTAATAACAGCTAAAATCAGTAATTTAGTACCACTAAATGCCAATTACAGCCACGATATACCACCTACAGGAACGATAACATCTTCATTCAGATTTAAGAGACGGACATTTTATTTCAATAGGGACAATCTATACTCTCAGGTGTATATGATGGCAATTATTAATGATTGTAAAACAAGCGTTATGAAATATATCGCAGACCTATACATACGGGTAAGTACCGATGAACAGGCGGACAAAGGCTATTCTCAACGCAACCAGGAGGAGATGTTGAGAAAATATTGCGTCAATCAATCTATAGACATCCGCAACGTGATTTATGAGGATCATTCGGCTAAATCCTTTAATCGCCCGGAGTGGAAGCGGCTTATACAAGGACTGAAAAAAAGAAAGCATGATGTAAACCTTGTACTGTTTACCAAATGGGATCGTTTCAGCCGTAACGCCGGTGATGCTTATCAAATGATCAATGTACTACGTGGATTTGGAGTAGAGCCACAAGCCATTGAGCAGCCACTGGATTTATCCATACCTGAAAACAAAATGATGCTGGCATTTTATCTCGCGGCACCGGAAGTCGAAAATGACCGCAGGGCGCTGAATGTTTTCTACGGGATGAGACGTGCAAGAAAAGAGGGGCGCTATATGGGGCTTGCACCATTGGCATACATAAACAAAACAGAGGAAAACGGGAAAAAATATATAGCCCCTAAGGAGCCGGATGCATCCATTTTGCGATGGGGTTTTGAAGAAATGTCCAGGAGGCTTTTTAATACGGAGCAGGTATGGCGTATGACCAGGAAAAAAGGATTAAAATGCAGTAAAAGCAGGTTCTACCAGGTAATCAGGAATCCTGTTTATTGTGGAAAGATTTATATACCCCAATTTAAAGATGAAGAAAGCCGTTTTGTGCAGGGGTATCATCAGCCTATAATTTCCGAATCGCTTTTTTATGAGGTGCAGGATGTGTTGGATGGACGCGGAAGGCAGTATCGCCCCAAATATAAAACACTTGACGAGTTCCCAATGAGAGGTTTTTTAATCTGTCCTGATTGCGGGAAGGTGCTAACCGGCAGTAAATCAAAAGGGCATACGCGCTACTATGCCTATTATCATTGTGTAAAAGGATGCAAACACCGGGTAAATGCAGAAACTGTAAATGAAGCAATAGTGCAGGATTTGCAGCACTTTATTCCAACAATTGAAGACCCGGCATCTTACCAGGAAGTGATATCGAAGGAATATCTTGAACAGACCAGGGAAGTACAAACCGAAAAGAAACAAATTCTGCATCAAATTAAAGACTATGAAGACAGGCTTTCGCACACGAGGGATCTTTTAGCAACCCGGCAAATAGATGCTTCAGATTACCGGGATATGAAATCTGAGTACAGCGCTAAAATATCAATATTGGAAATACAGCTAACCAGACTAAATCACGATGTAGACGACATACAAAATATGATACAGAGAGGGGTGGCTAAAATTATAGAACTAAAAAATATGGTTGAGGAGAAAAGGTTGACTGAAATCAGAAATGATATTAGTTCGATCTACCCCGAAAAAATCGTTTTTTGTGACAGCGAAGTTCGAACTGCCAGGCGGAACGAGTTTATACAATATATCAACCTGATAAACAAGAAATTAAGGGCAACAAAAAACGGGACAAAGGTAGATATTTCTACTTTGTCCCGTCAAGTCGGGATGACAGGATTCGAACCTGCGACCCCGTCGTCCCGAACGACGTACGCTACCGGGCTGCGCTACATCCCGAATGATTTTCCGGCGCAGCAAAAATATTGTGAAAATATTGTTCCGGCAAATTCATTATTCTTTCCTGGCTGTATCTTTCGCGGGCTTCTTTTTAAGCAGGTCTTTCAGCGTGTTTTTTACGGCCTCTTCCGCGTTTTTCCTGGTATCCTCTAATGGCTTCCCGGAATCGGCGCTGTCTTTTTTGCCGCCGAGTAATTGTTTGGCCACTTCTTCCTTCAGGTCTTTAACCACCTCATCTTTTATGGATTTGGCAGAATCCTGTAAGGTTTTTTTCGCACTGTCTATTTTCTGCTGCGCAAAATCGGCGGCCTGCTGCTTCATATCGGCAACGGCATCGCCGGCCGCTTCTGTAAGGTCGGTTTTAATTTGCGGATTGCTGATGGTGCCGCCCATTTTGATGTTCAGGTTAATGTAATCGCTGAGTTTAACCGGAATGCCCTTACTGCTTGCCTGTTGTGCCAGGTTGTTGATCAGCGCGTTGCCCTGCGTACCGATCAGGCTGCGGGGGAGCTTCATGCCAATGGCGTAGTTAATGGATTGATCTAACCCGTGCATACCGCCTATTTCCATATCAATGTCTTTTACCTTTACATGAAAGGGCTGAACCAGTACTTTACCGTTGGCGAACTCGAAATAGGTTTTAATATCTTTCAGGGTTAACCCGTTCAGTTCAGCAACATTCAGTGTTTGGGCTACCTTTTCCAAAGGAGCGAATTTCTTTAAAACGCCTTCTAACAGCAACAGGTTACCCTTACCTGTTAGTGTGCTTAATACAGGACTCATATCGCTCCCTAATTTACCATTCAATGTTAACTGGGAAGAGATAACACCGGAAATAAATTTCCCTATGGGCATTAGTTGCTGAACGGTATTAAAGGCGTAGAATGTTTTTTCTACGTTCAGTTCCTTCACATCATAGGTTAAGGAAATTGCCGGGTTTTTTTTATCGGTTTTGGTAGCGTAGGAGCCATTCAAACCAATTTTCCCGTCTAAAGCGTCCATCTGCAGGTTTTGCAGCGATACGGTTTCATCTTTGATCACTACACTGCCTTTCAGGTTATGGTAACTGGTTTTATCGTAGGTAAGCTCATCTATAGCGGCCTGTAAGGTAAAAGCCACGTTTTTAGGAACGGTAAAGGGTTCAGATGATGATGTGCCCGTTCCCGCAGCGCTGTCGGTAGCCGTGGCCGCCGTTTCCGTACCCATAAAGTCGTTCAGGTTCAGCTTATCGGCATGCACCTGTAAGCTGCCTGCAACAGGTTCATCCTTCAGCGCGTACCCTATAGCGTTATCAATGGCGCCGCTGGCGGTAATATGCGACTTAAGGTACTGTGCTTTCAGGCTGTTGAGTGTAATATTTTTCGGGTTGAAGGTAAAAGCGGCATTGCTGATGTTGATACCCGTGGGGTAATCTTTGCTGGCATATTGCATATCCGCAACATTTAGCATACCCGAAAGGTTGATCTTGTCATAAGCTTCTTTATCAATATCCGTTTTATTGCCCTTAAAAGCAATATTGGCGGAAAGCAGGCCTGATAATGTGGTGCCGGGCTCAAAGCTGGTGAACTGCGCCGCATTGGCCAGGTTGAATTTGCCCTTTGCGCTGCCATCGAAAGAAAGCGTTGTAGCAGGGTTTTTGATCAGCACATTAAAATCAATGGGGTCGCTACCTATTTCTATATGCGCGGCGGGTACATGAATAACCGTGTGATCTGCCACACCGTCCGGGTTATCGAATTTTACCTGGATATTGCTGTTGCGAACGGGCTGCGGAAAATCGCCGGAGGAATAATTGAGGTTAGTGATATTAATAAATCCATTGGCACTGAAAGGCCCGGGCTTTTGTTGGGTAATTACCGCCACGTTTCCCTTAGCCATGGCGTCTGCATCTAAAAGCCCGGATAATTTGGTGTCACCGCTTAGTTTTACAAACTGGGTAACCTGCGCCAGGTTTAGCTTACCTTTTATCCATGCGTCTATATACTGGTCGGTAACCGGTTTTTTTAACAGCAGCTTAAAATCAAAAGGATCATTGCCGAATTCTATATGTCCTTTGGAAAGATCTACCACGGTATTGTCGGTAATGCCATCGGGATTATCCACTTTTAAGGCTATCGTAATATTTTTTACAGGTTGGGGCAAATCGGGGTACTGGAAAAAACCATCCTCAATATTCAGGTTAATATTGTAGGCGGGCATTTTTACCGCGTTGTATTCTCCTTTTACAAAACCATTAAATATGGCTTTACCGCTGGTTTTAATTTTAGCGAAATCATTTTTATAGATAGCGGGCACTAACGATAACAGGGTTTTGAACTCGGTGGAAGGGGCGTTGAATTTGATATCCATTCCATACGTGGTATCGTTTACAAACTGGAAATAGCCTTCGGCCGACAATTTCAGATCGTTTAGTGCGATGTCATCTGTTTTGAATGTGTATTTATCATTCCTGTTATCTACCGCTATATCGGCATCTAATGTGGCCTTTGCGTTGATTAAGTAAGGGATTTTAGTATAGGTAAAAGATACCGACTCAGCCGATGTAGTTGTTTTCAGCGTAAAAAGATCAGCGGTAAAATCGCCGCTGCCGGAATGATCAAGGTGAAATATTTCACTGCTCATATCGCCGGGAATATCAATATAGCTGATATAACCATCTTTAATGGCGTATTTTTTAAGCTGGATATTGAAGCTGCTTTCTGCTTCCGGCGTGGCCGTGGTGGCGGTATCGGGTATGGTAATGTCCCAGTTAGCTTTGCCGTCTTTATTAACGATGGCGTGTATACGGGGCTCATCAATGGTAATGGAATATATTTTCATTTGATCGCCCCCAAAAAGGCTCATCAGGTTCAGCGCCACATCAATTTGTTTGGCAGCAATGAGGGTATCCTTCGAAAAAACGTCTTTGCCTGTTACCTGTAGCGCTTCCAGTGCAACCGCAAGACGGGGAAAATGCCGGAACAGGGAAATGTCAATATCTTTAAACTCAACATTCGCGTTCACATTTTTATTGATCTCCGTTTTGGCTATCTGCATGATTTTGCCTTTGAATGCAAACGGAAGGATAAAAGCAATAAGGATAAGGACTATGAGGACAATACCTGATATTTTAGCAATTTTTTTTAACATAACTTGTTTCCTGTCTTTTTAAATAAGTGAAAGCCGAAAATAACTATTTATATTTCAGGCTGTTTTAAATTTACAAATATGACGCCAGAAAGATATCAACGGCTGCTTCAGGTGCTCAATAAACGTCAAAACAATCTTGCTGTTGTGCTGGAAAACGTTTTTGATCCGCATAATATATCCGCTGTAATGCGCAGTTGCGATGCTGTGGGCATACAGGACATTTATGTGCTGAACAGTAAAATACCAAGGCATAAAAAATGGGGAGCAAAGAGTTCATCCAGCGCGGCCAAATGGCTCAGCATACACCAGTTTACGGATGTACAAGCCTGTTTTGATGAGTTGAGAAAGCGTTATGATAAAATATTAACTACGCATTTAAGCAGCGATGCGGCAGGAATATACGATATAGATTTTACGCAATCTCTTGCATTGGTTTTTGGTAATGAGCACGATGGTGTAAGCGAAGAAATAAGAGCCCTGGCGGATGGCAATTTTATTATTCCGCAGGTGGGTATTATAAAATCTTTAAATATTTCAGTAGCCTGCGCGGTTACCATGTATGAAGCTTACAGGCAAAAGCACAGGGCAGGTCATTATGATCAACAGTCCTTACCGGAGTTCCGCTATAATACTTTATTAAAGGAATGGGGTGTAATGCAGGGAGAGGTAAAGCAAAATAATGAGATTTAGAAAAGAAAACTATGCCGGAGGTTATGACAGATACTTTAAGCAAAAAAAAAGCAACAGAAAATGGAAAAAAGATTAAGGTTATGAAGGGGATTAGTTTAATCTGTGGCGCAAGGCGCCATACCATTTTCTGTTGCCAGATGTTGCAACGCTTTAAACGGACGGTTAAAACACATTGCCGGTCTTTCGCTTAGGATGTTGGATCGGGTGCTTTTGGTTAAGCGTGGTTTTTTACAGGATAAGGTAAGTGTTCATCACGGATATCGGATCTGTTTGGATAATTGGATTCAGATATTGGATAAGGATCATTGGATTTGTTACACAAAGAAACATCACTTCAGGTTGCTAAAAAATAGTGCGTGATACCATTGATCAGTCATTCTTCTTCTACAGCAGCGGATAATTACGATTCAATGCTGTTAAGGCTTTCCCCTTAGACTGCTGTATGCTGCATAATTTCATGCATAAATGTATAAGGCACAGTTATTTTCACATATACCGCAATTGAGGCCTGTACGTATTTTCATCACGCTTCGGTAAATCTACGTGAAACAGCCATACACTCAATAACAGCAACAGCCCACTAAAAATAGCTGCATTTTACTTTTAATTGATGTAGGATAACGGGAAGGCACCAGGAACAAAATGACAAATCACAAATTCGAAGAAAAAAATCCGAAATCCGAAACGAAATGCAACCAGAAACCACAAACGATAAATCACAAATCGGAAAATCCGAAGAAGAAAATCCGAAATCCGAAGGAGGGTGCACACCCTGTGCCCTGTAACTTGTGACTTGCACCCCGAAAGAAATACAAAGCATCAAGAACCAAATAACAAGAACCAAATAAAATCAAATACTAAACCCGAACACTAAAATTTTAAATCGAAGACAGATGCAATCATAAACCACAAACTATAAACTACAAATCCGGACTCACTACTCACTATTGACTATTCACTAAAATTCACCCTTTGCTTCGGATTGGTTTCGGCATAACGGTAAATCATATCCCGGATAAAATCATTGTCGTGGAAAGGCGTTAAAACCTTTTTCAGTTTTGCCACATCTTTTATCTTCATTTCCCGCGGAATATAGCCCATACCATAAAACTTCCCTTTTTCAATCAGCAAACAACTTTGTTGAGCATCTTCCACACCATCACCCAAAACCGCAAAAGTAGGCAGCTCATCATGCAGGGTCTGCAATGCCCTTTCTACCCGCTGGTTGTATATAACGGGCTCATCATATTGATCCGCGGAGTCGCCTGTTTCTTTTGTTTTGTCTACAAAGCAAAGCCTGGGCGAAAGCTGGTGGCGTTCTATCATATTCCATAGCAAACGGTAACCGTCCCATAATAATCCGAAAGTATGTACAGGATGGAGGTGCTTTCTTTTACGTTCAATGGCCAGCCGCGCATATCCCCGCTGGTCTTCAAAAACATATAAGCCATACTGGATGCTAACCTGTTTGCGGCTCGTGTTATAAATGGGCCACAGCTTTTTGATCTCGGTTTCCTCCAGTATGGCGGCCATAAGCTCCGTGCCACAAAGCTGGTAGCTTATGTCATGCACATTCCGGATGAATTCCTGCTTTTGCCGGCCTGCGCCGTTATGGGTGAAATGGCTGCTGATCCGCTGCTTTAAGTTCCTGGCTTTGCCTACATAGACCACCTTGCCTTTTTGATTCCTGAAATAATATACGCCGGGTTTCCGGGGCAGTTGCTCAATCTGTTCCTTTGGCAGGTGGAGGGGCAGGTACTGTTCTTTGGATGATTTTTTGAGAAATTGCTCTATATGCGGCTGCGCGTTATGATGCAGCAGCATTTCAAATAATTGAACGGTAGCCCATGCATCTCCTCCCGCACGGTGGCGGTTTTCAATGGGTATCCGCAGGGAGCGGCAAATATTACCCAAACTGTAGGAGGGGAGCGCCGTAAATACTTTTCGGGTGAGCCTTACCGTACATAATTTTTTAGCGCTCAGCTCATAGCCGCACTGCAGCAGTTGGTGCTTTAAAAAGGAGTAATCAAAATTCACATTATGGGCTATGAATACTTTATCGTTAAGCAATGCAAACAGTTGTGCTGCCACTTCCTCAAAAGAAGGCGCATCAGCCACCATTGCATCGGTAATGCCTGTCATGGTTTGTATAAAATAGGGGATAGGCTGTAAAGGGTTCACCAGCGTTTCAAAATGGTCAATCACTTTTGTTCCGTCATGCACAAAAACGGCTATTTCCGTAATGCCGTTAGAGGCGGCGTACCCGCCTGTAGTTTCAATATCCACTATTGCGTAAATCAAAATCCTGCTTTTTTCGCTTAACTAAAGGTAAAATCCTTTATCCATTTTTGGCAAGATCTGTTCAAAAAGATTGATTATCAATTAAAAACAAAACATTTGCCACACTATATCCACAATAACGTACGGGGTGCACAATAAAGTGATTATCATACGCTGAAATTACTTAACTTCGGGTATCATTAATTGATTACGCAAGTACTATATATACAAATAGCGATATAACAGTATTACAACCTGGGCAACACCAATTGATAAATATTCCTACCCTCCTTTGAAAGCTTTATATAATCCGGTCCTGATTTTTTCATCTTAAAATCATCAATTATGAAGCTTTTTAACTCA
>NZ_DAOMQT010000073.1:0-16156 GCF_035445465.1 Agriterribacter sp. | reverse complement strand
CGTTTGAACTATTGTTACTTTCCCTGATTTATAGTTGCCCAATACTATCACTTAGCACAAAAAGTTGAATCACAATAATGCCTTGCAACTGATCTGCTTAATTCTAAAAATGTATATTGATTTTTATCAAGACTATGCCTTGACGATTATCAATGCTATTTCTTATCCGAACGCAATGGGCTGAGGCTCATTGTTGCCGTAGCTTTGCAGTATCAAATTTATTATGATATGCGAACAAAACAAACCATAGCTGTTATTGGCGCCACAGGTAGTATGGGGTCGGCTATAGCAAAAAGCCTTGCCAAGGGCAATTACCGGTTATTATTATTTACCAATGATAAAAGCAAGCTTAAAAAGCTGGAGAAGGAAATAACCAGCGCTTATCCCGGCGCTGATGTAGAATCTGTTAATTGCAGTTATATGGCAAGCTGGGAGGCGGATGTTATTATTGCTGCCGTTCCTTTTGCAGCGGAAAAAGAAGTGGCAGACAAAATAAGAGAGGTGGCGAATCAGAAGATCGTTATCAGCATTGCCAATCCTTTAAATGAAACCTACGACGAGCTGGTTACCGCGCCGGACACAAGCGCTGCGGAAGAATTGCAAAAGCTGCTGCCCAATGCTAAAGTGATCAAAGCCTTTAACACCACTTTCGCGGCCGATTTTGACCAACCTGTAATTGATGGAAAACAAGTAGATGCATTTATTGCAGGAAACGACACTGATGCACTGGAAATGGTGAAGGAATTAGTACAAACGGCAGGATTTAATCCTGTTATAGCAGGCGATCTGACGGTTAGCAGGATACTGGAAAACATGCAATTATTACTTATACGCCTGGGCATGAAATACAATTATAACTGGCTGGCAGGCTGGAAAATATTACATCAATAAATAAAACAAACATATGAAACTAACAGTAATAGGAGCATCCGGCTTTGTGGGCTCCGAAGTTTTAAAAGAAGCGCTGAACAGGGGTCACCAGGTTACCGCCATTGTACGACATCCCGAAAAAGTAAGCGTACAAAATGATCATCTTTCGGTAGTGCGCGGCGATGTGATGGATACCGCTGCCTTAGCGGAACTAATAAAAGGAAGCGACATGGTTATAAGCGCGTATAATGCCGGCTGGACCAACCCCAACCTGTATAATGATTTTTTAAAAGGATCGCAATCCATCCAGGAAGCAACAAGGCAATCGGGCGTAAAACGGCTGCTTGTTGTGGGAGGAGCGGGAAGCCTGTTCATTGCCCCGGGTGTGCAGGTGGTTGACACGCCTGAGTTTCCTGCAGACTGGAAGCCCGGTGCTTCAGCTGCCCGCGATTACCTCAGCCTGCTGCAAAAAGAAGACCAGTTGGACTGGACTTTTTTAAGTCCCGCATTGGAAATGCACCAGGGTACGCCCCGGCAGAGAACAGGAGTGTACAGAACAGGTTTGGATAACCCGGTATTTGATGCCAATAATAAAAGCGCCATATCGGTTAATGATCTTGCGGTAGCCATCATAGACGAAGCGGAAAGCCCGAAGCATATTCGTAAACGCTTTACCGTTGCCTATTGATTATATAAAGAACAATTTAAAAATGGAAATATGAAAGTGAGTATTTGGTCAGATGTAAGATGTCCGTTTTGCTATATCGGCAAGCGGAAATTTGAAAAGGCTTTAAACAAATTTGCTGATAAAGATAAGGTTGAAGTGGTATGGCGCAGCTTTCAGTTGGATCCGAACCTTGAAACGAAAACCGGTATAAATGCGGTTGACCATATTGCTGCAGTCAAAGGTATTTCACAACAGCAGGCGGAAGAAATGCATACCCATGTAACCAGGGTTGCTAAAGAAGCGGGACTGGATTTTGATTTTGAAAAAGCGGTGGTTGCCAATTCGTTTAATGCGCACAGGTTAATTCAGTTAGCCAAAACGCATGGGCTGGGCAATGAGGCAGAAGAACAATTGTTTAAAGCACATTTTACGGAAGGTAAAAATATTGACGATAAGGAAGTGCTCACTCAAACCGGCGTGGCTATCGGCCTTGATGAAAAAGAAATAAAAACAATGCTTTCTACAGATGCTTTTGCTGCAGCGGTAAAGCAGGATGAACAGGAAGCGCGTGACATTGGTGTGAGCGGTGTTCCTTTCTTTGTTTTTAATGACAGGTACGCGGTTTCAGGCGCACAGTCGCCCGACACGTTTTTGCAGGCATTGCAGCAAAGCTGGCTGTCGTTTGAGCAGGACCGCAATGTTGAGCTGGCTGAGAATGGGGAAGCCTGTTCACCCGGAGGAAACTGTAATTAGACAATAAATAACAAACAAACAAATAACAAACAAACAAAAACACAGAACATGAAAAAATTATTTTCTTTTGGAGTAGCTGTTTTATTAAGCATCTCTTTATTTGCACAAACTACCTGGAAGGTAGACCCGATGCATTCTAAATTAACCTTTTCTGTTACGCATCTCGGTATCTCCGATGTGGCAGGATTATTTAAAACCTTTGATGTTACAGCCGTTGCTAAACAGGCCGATTTCAGCGATGCCGTTTTTGAACTTTCGGTAGATGTGGCTTCCATTAATACGGAAGTGCAGATGCGGGATGACCATCTGAGAAGCGCCGACTTTTTTGAAGTGGAAAAATATGCTAAAATGACTTTTAAAAGCACGTCAGTAAAAAAATCCGGACAAAACAAATACCAGCTTACCGGTGATCTTACACTACATGGTATTACCAAACCGGTTACGATGGATCTCTGGTACAGGGGAACAATAGAAAACCCGCAATCAAAAGCCGTTATTTCCGGTTTTCAGTTAACAGGCGTTTTGAAACGTTCGGATTTTAATATTGGTCCTAAATTTCCTGCGCCTATGATCAGCGATGAGGTTCAGATAAAAGCCGACGGCGAATTTATTAAACAATAAAAATAAATACGCCCGATGAAGCGTAAAAAATTTATTCAAACAATAATTACAGGAGCAACAGCTATGACAGGTTTATCCGCATTCAACAAGTTTACCAGTGATCTGAAAGAACAGGAACAGGTTATGCCTGTTCTGTTCATAGGTCATGGTTCGCCCATGAACGGAATTGAAGACAATGCATTCAGCCGGCGCTGGACGCAAATGGCTAAAGAAATTCCAACACCGGCGGCGGTGCTGGTAGTATCTGCGCACTGGTTCAGTAAAGGCACCCGCATTACAGCAATGGACTTTCCCGAAACCATTCATGATTTCGGCGGATTTCCGCAAGCGCTTTTCGATGTGCAGTATCCTGCGCCGGGCAATGCCCTGCTGGCCAAAGAAACGGCCGCGCTTATTCATTCCTCCCCGGTAGAACTGTCGCACGACTGGGGACTGGATCATGGCGCCTGGACAGTGGTAAGACATATGTATCCAGAAGCCAGTATCCCGGTATTGCAGTTGAGTATTGATTATACAAAAGGGCCGCAATATCATTACGATTTGGCTAAGGAATTGTATGCATTAAGAAAGAAAGGCGTACTGATTATCGGAAGTGGCAATATGGTTCACAACCTGAGGATGGTGGCATGGGATAAAATGGATGAGCCGGGCTATGGATACGACTGGGCATTAAAGATGAATGAAACCTTTAAGCAACTGATCAGCGATGGCGATCACAAACCCCTGATCCATTATGAAGGTTTTGGAAGGGATGGGCAACTGGCTATTCCTACTCCGGAACACTATTTACCGTTGTTGTATACTTTAGGATTAAAAAGCGGAAGGGATGAAGTAGCTTTCTTTAATGATAAAGCGGTGGCAGGGTCGTTAACAATGACTTCAGTTAAGTTAGGATAAGGAACAATAAACGGATAATCAGCAAAAGCAAAACAAAGAAAATGTATAACCTGAAAATAATTTCATCAACCGTTCGCCCGGGCAGAAAAGGCCCCATTGTAGGCGCGTGGATTACGGAACTGGCAAAACAAAACGGGAACTTTAATGTAGAATTTTTAGATCTTGGTGAGATCAACCTGCCCATGATGAATGAACCCAATCATCCTGTGCTTAAAAAATACCAGCATGAGCATACCAAATGGTGGAGCGCTAAAATAGACGAAGCGGATGCCTTTATTTTTGTAACCGCTGAATACGATTACAACTATCCCGCTCCCTTAAGGAACGCGCTGGAATATCTTTCGCAGGAATGGGGCTATAAGCCCGCGGCTATTGTTAGCTACGGTGGCGTTTCGGCCGGTACAAGGGCAGCCAACGCCTTAAAAGCCGACCTGTCTACCCTTAGAATGGTACCCTTAGCGGAATCGGTAAACTTCCCGTTCTTTCAGAAAAATATCAACGACCAGAACGAATTTGAAGGCGGTGAGTCGGCGCACAAAACGGCAGACAACATGCTAAGACAGTTGGTACGATGGACAAAAGGACTGAAGGCGATAAAAGAAGATAAAGAATAACAGCTAAATCCGGGATAGTAGTATGAATGTATATGAACCGGCATATAAAACATTCGGATTTAAAATATTAAAAACTTAAAAATGGAAAACAAAAGAAAATTAGGAAAGTCAGATTTATTGGTATCGCCATTAACATTTGGCGGGAATGTTTTTGGGTGGACGCTAAACGAAACGGAGTCATTTAAAATACTGGATGCCTTTGTAGCAGCAGGATTAAATTTTATAGATACGGCAGATACCTATTCTACATGGATTCCCGGGAACAAAGGAGGCGAATCAGAAACCATCATTGGAAACTGGTTGAAGAAAAGCGGTAAAAGAGCGGATGTTATAATTGCAACAAAGCTTGGAGGCGATATGGGAGACGGCAAAAAAGGGTTGAGTGCCAGGTATATTAAAGAGGAAGCAGAAGCTTCATTAAAAAGATTACAAACAGATTATATTGACCTGTATCAATCACATTATGATGATCCGGAAACGCCGGTTTCTGAAACCATGACCGCATTGAATGAATTGATCAAAGAGGGAAAAGTGCGTTACATCGGCGCGTCAAATTTGAGCGCTGACAGAATCAAAGAATCCAATGATTTTGCACGCAAAAATAATGTACAGCCTTATATCAGCCTTCAGCCGTTATACAATTTATATGACAGGCAAAAATTTGAAAATGAGTACCTCCAATTGGTTACTGATGAAGGTTTGGGCGTTATCCCTTATTATTCCCTGGCAAGCGGTTTTCTTTCAGGAAAATACCGGAGTGATGCAGATCTCAATAAAAGCCCACGGGGACAGGGAATAAAGCAATATTTGGATGAAAGAGGATTGAGGATATTGGCTGCAATGGACAAAATAGCCGGAGAACAGCATGTACCCCTGTCTCAATTAGCCATTTCATGGTTACTTCACAAGCCCTATATCGCGTCGCCAATAGCCAGCGCTACCAGTGAAGAACAATTGAAGGAACTAATTCACGCAACTACTTTACAATTAAATGAAAAACAAATGGCTGCGTTAGATGAAGCCAGTGCTTACTAAAAAAGTGAAAATGGACAGGAAGCTAAAATGCACCGGTTGACAGCGTTTAATAATGATGACAAAGAAATCAACTTATTAATTATCAATAAACATGGAATTAGGACTCATTACTTTCGCCGACATGCACCCGGAAACAGTTGCGGGGCGGGGAATCAATGCCCATCAGCGCATTAAAGACCTGATGGAAGAAATTCAGCTTGCCGATCAGTTGGAATTGGATGTATTTGGCGTTGGCGAGCATCATCGCCCCGATTATGCCGTGTCATCACCCGCGGTAATACTGGGTGCGGCGGCGGCGGTTACTAAGAATATAAAGCTCGCCAGCGCTGTAACGGTGCTGAGCTCTGATGACCCGGTTCGCGTGTTCCAGGATTTTGCCACAGTGGATCTTTTATCGGGCGGCCGTGCGGAAATAATGGCCGGCAGGGGTTCATTCATTGAATCTTTTCCTTTGTTCGGCTACGATCTGAACAACTATGATGAGCTCTTTACAGAGAAATTAGACCTTTTACTAAAACTGAATAAAAGTGAAAAGCTTTCCTGGCAGGGAAAACATCGCCCTTCATTTGAGAATCTTGGCGTATACCCCCGGCCATTCCAGCCATCCATTCCCATATGGCTTGCAGCCGGCGGTACGCCAGCATCTGCAGTAAGAGCGGCCACACTCGGGCTGCCGCTGATGTTAGCTATTATAGGCGGAAAGCCGGAGCAGTTTGTACCCTTTGTAAACCTGTATCGCGAAACGGCAAAAAAAGCCGGAAGGGATTTGAACCAGCTACAAATGGGCATCAATAATCACTTTTATGTAGGAGAAGATTCACAGAAAGCAGCGGATGAATTTTATCCTTATTATGCCGCTATGATGAACCGTGTGGGCCGCGACAGGGGCTGGCCGCCATTGAGCCGCCAGCAATTTGATTATTCGCGATCACCCACAGGCGCTTTGATGGTAGGCAGTGTGCAGGAGGTAATTGATAAGATATTATACGAACATGAACTGTTTGGTAATACCCGCTTTCTGGCTCAGGCCAGTGTAGGTAACGTGCCGCATGCCAAAACCATGAAGTCTATAGAATTGTTTGGTACTAAAGTAGCGCCGGTGGTAAGAAAAGCAGTAAGCGACTCAAAACAATCAGGAAAAAAATAAAAAATTAGTTATGATGAAATTGTTCAGCACGCATTATAGTGCAAAAAGTGTAAACGTTTCTTTACTTATTATGCGTATTGGCATTGCCCTGCTGATGTTTACACATGGCATTCCCAAAATAGGAAAGCTATCGGAAGACCCTGTTCAGTTCATGGACCTTTTAGGGCTGGGCGCAACGTTTAGCTTATGCCTGGCCATTTTTGGTGAAGTGATTTGCTCCCTGTTCGTTATGCTTGGACTGGGCACCCGGCTTGCCGTTATTCCATCAATAATAATCATGCTGGTGGCGGTATTTCATGTGCATATTGCAGATCCCTTTGTAAAACAGGAAATGGGGCTGCATTATTTGCTAACCTATATCATCCTTTTAATCATGGGCAGTGGGAGGTATTCCATTGATCATTTTTTGTTTGCAAAAAACCGGCATAAACAGCAGGCCGTACTTTCCTGATAACAGCCGGGCTTACCGGTATCTCCGTTGATCATTATTTAATAGTTATCATTGACCCCTGTTAACGCTTTTTCTTGCCTGTACGCAATAGAGCAGCTTTCCGGTGGTTGTACCTTTGCCATGTTGGCTTTGGCATAAAATTTAATACCATGAATAAAATATTTTCTTATGCAGCAAGCCTGCAAAATACTGGTATACATATTGCCCGTCTGGGTATAGTAATCGTAATGCTATGGATTGGAGGGTTAAAAGCCTTTAAGTATGAAGCAGCAGGCATCGTTCCTTTTGTAGCCAATAGCCCCACTATGAATTTTTTTTACAAGTATGACGCACCCGAATATAAAAAGCACATGAACAGGGAAGGAGAATATAAGCCCGACAATATTAAATGGCATACAGAAAACAATACGTATGCTTTTTCCCTGGGATTGGGTACATTTATAATTTTAATCGGTATATTAATTGCACTGTACCCTATATGGCCTGCGGTATCGGCGTTTGGTAGTTTTTTAGCTTTTATCATGTCATTGGTTACGCTTTCATTCCTTATTACAACACCCGAAACCTGGGTGCCTGCTTTAGGAGATTCGGAACATGGGTTTCCTTATTTAAGTGGTGCCGGAAGGCTCGTCATTAAGGATGTAATTATGTTGGGGGCTTCAGTTGTAACCATGGCGCATGCGGCTAAAAAATACGTTCAAATCAAAAAAGTATAATATAATTTTCAAGTTGATCACTTTTTTGAGCAGATTATAAAACCTGGTGAAAACAAAACCAATTCAGTAACATCCATTTAATTCTTCACAGTAAAAAAGTATAAGTATGAAAAATTTTGAAAACAAAGCCATCATCGTCACCGGTGCCGCTATGGGGCTTGGTCTTGCCACTGCAAAAGAACTCGCATCTAAAGGAGCAAATCTTTCGTTGGTTGACTACAACGCAAAAAGCCTGGATGATGCCAAAACAGCACTCAATAAAGAATTTCCGGATGTAAAAATCATTACCGTTGTTGCCGATGTTTCCAATGAAGATGCCGTAAAAAATTATATAGATGAAACTGTAAAAGCTTTTGGCCGCATTGATGGATTGTACAACAATGCAGGTATTGAAGGTAAACAAGCAAGCATAACCGGGTATGATATGAACGTTTTTAAAAAAGTAATTGATATCAACCTGATGGGCGTGTATTACGCCCTGCGTTATGTTATTCCTGTTATGCAGAAACAAAAATATGGACGGATTGTAAATGCGGCTTCTGTAGGTGGTATTCGTGGAGTTTTAAATCAAATGCCCTATGTAGCCAGCAAGCATGCGGTTTCGGGAATGACAAAAAATGCAGCACTCGAATATGGAAGGGATGGAATCAACACCAACGCCATTGCACCCGGTGCAATACTTACTCCTATGGTAGCAGAAGCGTTCAGACAGGTAAATCCTGATGATCCCAAAGCTGCTGAAACGGAATATGCCCAGCGTAATCCTGCCAAACGATTGGGGCTACCACACGAAGTAGCTAAAGTAGTAGCATTCCTTTTAAGTGAAGATGCCTCTTACGTAAATGGACAGACCATTGCAATTGATGGTGGAGAATCGAATATTTATGGAAATGCGTAAGTGGTGAACTTATACTTAAAGTAATTTCCAAAAGATAACTCAGCAAAAAAATGTCTACAATATGACCAGCAAATACATTTGCTTTCTGGCAATTTGCCTGCTACTGATTTCACTGAACGGATGCACGGATAATAAAAAAACAACAGAGATGCAACAACCTGAACTCGGCACCCGTGGGGCAGCCATTATTGAACAGGAGGATTTGAAGTTCAAAGACCTGAACAAAAATGGGAAGCTGGATGCCTACGAAGACTGGCGCCTGTTGCCAGCCGAACGCAGTATAGATTTGCTGCAGCGTATGACACTGGATGAAAAAGCAGGCATGATGCTGATCGCTGATATGCGCATGTACAACGAGGCCTTTATGCTGGAGACCAATGCTCAAACCAAAACTGTAACAAGTGATTTCAATGAGCAGGATATTGTGGTGGACAAAAACCAGTTCACCGGAGAGCCACTACCTTATACCATCATGAACACGGTGGGTACAACTAAGGGTATCCTGCAACATAAGATGCGTCATTTCATCTGGCGCACCACTTCGGCGCCGGCCGATACCATGGCACGCTGGGCCAATAAAGTGCAGGCGCTTGCGGAAAGCGATAATCTGGGCATACCGGTAATTTTTGCCTCTAATCCGCGCAACCATATCACCGGCGGTTCCATGGGAGCAACGGCTTCTGCATCGGTTGGCTTTTCCAAATGGCCATCGGAAATTGGATTGGCGGCCATGCGTGATTCAGCAATGGTTCAGCAGTTTGCCGATATGGCACGCCAGGAATGGTTAGCTACCGGTATCCGCAAAGGTTATATGTACATGGCCGATTTGCTTACCGAGCCGCGCTGGCAACGGGGTGAAGGCACCCTGGGAGAAGATCCTGCGCTGGCTGCCCAAACCATGGCGGCAATCGTGCTGGGCTTCCAGGGAGATATACTCAACAATAGCTCCATTGCTTTAACCACCAAGCATTTTCCCGGAGGCGGGGCTACCTACAAAGGGTTTGATCCACATTACACTTATGGAAGAAATGCGGTGTTCCCGGGAGGAAGGTTTGAAGCCAACCTGCTCCCTTTTAAAGCTGCTATTAAAGCGGGAACATCATCCATCATGCCTTATTACTCGCTGCCGAAGGACACGAAGTATGAGGAAGTGGCTTATGCTTACAATAAAGGAATATTACGGGATCTTTTGCGTGGTGAACTTGGCTTTAAAGGTATCATCAATTCGGATACCGGTCCTATTGAGTCAATGCCCTGGGGCGTGGATAGTTTAAACATTGAGCAACGTTATGTAAAAGCGCTGGAGGCCGGCACCAATATGTTTGCCGGCAATGCCGATCCCACACAACTGATCAGCGCATTGAAAGCCCATCCCGAAGTGATGCCGCTTGTAGATGAATCGGTACAGTTGCTGCTCATGGAACTGTTTCAGCTTGGTCTGTTTGAAAACCCTTATGTAGATGAAGCAAAAGCCATTGAAACAGTAGGTAAGGACTCATTTGTACAAGCTGGTAAGGAAGCACAACGTAAATCAATTGTGTTGTTAAGCAATGAAGGCAATAGCCTGCCTTTAGCGCCAAACACAAAAGTTTATTTCGAAGATTACCAGAAGAACTACAACAAACCTGCGCCCGGCCCCGGAACCGTTTATGCACAGTCTCATCCAAATCTCACATTCGTTGCCACACCCGAAGCGGCAGATATTATTTTGCTTTGGGTAAAACCCGCTATGCGTCCATTGTTTCCGGCAGATGACAGCCCATTAAAAGTGAATTTATCTGCCTGCGCTGTGGATGTGGATTATGTGAATGCATTGACTGCTAAGAAACCAACTATCCTTGTAGTAAATTTTGCTAACCCGTTTGTGATAGATGAGATTTACAATGACCAAACCAAAAATCGTTTTAAAGGAGTGATAGCCACTTTTGGTGTGGAACCGGATGCGTTGCTGGATGTGGTGTCGGGAAAATTCAATCCCAGCGGTAAGATGCCTGTTACCATACCCATCAGTAACCAGGCAGTGGAGAACAACAAAGAAGATGTGCCCGGTTATGATGAAGGAGCGGGTTATGGTCTTTTCCAATTCAACGAAGGCCTGCGGTATAACAAGAACCGGTAATCTGGAGTCCGGGGGTTTTATAAAGCTTTTTTATATTTACAGCCAGCGCGGTACAGTTCTGTTTACGAAAAGTTTTTAATTAAACATTTACTTTAAAAAACAGGCCTGATTGTGAAGACTGCATCAAAGAAACAGGTGATTCATAATGTATAGGATGGTGGCTATTTTTATAATCCTCCGAAAAAGAATTATTACTTTAAAAATTTCACGGGGAAAAACCACCCGGTTGGTTAAAAATCCTGATGTAAAGAATGTATATTGCGGATAAAGTTGCTATGTATTGCGCATTCCAAATTTTTAAAAGGGCTCATTGATGTTAATTGCCGTTTTATCTGGTTTTCTTTTAGCACTGTTATTGTTTTTTTTCGGCAAATATTTAAAAAGTCGTCATTTTTCTCTTATTGGGTTTCTTCCATTAGGTATTTTTATATATCTGTTATCATTTCTTCCATTGATCAATTCCGGGCAATCGGCAATGTTTCATTATTCCTGGGTTCCGTCAATGGGTATAAATCTTGATTTTCGGTTAGATGGACTGGCTTTATTATTTGGTTGTATGATTACCGGAATAGGTAGCCTGGTATTTTTTTATGCTGCTGCATATATGAAGCACCATCCATTTATTGACCGGTTTTTTGTTTTTTTATCGGTTTTTATGGCTTCCATGCTGGGGTTGGTTCTGGCAGATAATGTATTGCTGCTTTTTGTGTTCTGGGAACTAACCAGCATCAGTTCTTTTTTCCTGATTGGCTTTAACAATGAAGAGGAAGGATCCAGGAAAAGTGCTATCATGTCTTTATCTGTTACGGGTGGCGGCGGATTTTTCTTATTGGCAGGTTTTATTTTATTGGGAAACCTAAGTGGCAGTTACAGCATCCGGGAGATGATATTTTCTTCCGAAGTTTTGAAGGACAGTAGTTTGTATGGGTTATTGCTGGTCTTTTTATTTTTAGGCGCTTTTACCAAATCAGCACAGTTTCCCTTTCATTTCTGGCTTCCCAATGCTATGAAAGCTCCCACGCCTGTTTCCGCTTATTTGCATTCTGCAACTATGGTAAAAGCCGGCATTTATTTATTAGCACGGTTTACGCCGGTTTTAGGAACGCATAGTTACTGGAATAATTCCTTAATGATTACTGGTGCTTTCACCATGTTGTATGCCGCCATCCATGCCTTATTCCGCAAGGATTTAAAAGCCATTCTGGCGTATTCAACAATTGCCTCTTTAGGCATGATGGTTTTTCTCTTAGGCATTGGATCAGAAAAGGCATTGTTAGCTGTTTCCGTATTTATTTTGGTGCATGCGCTTTACAAAGCCGGATTATTTTTAACGGCTGGTGTAATTGATTATAAAACCGGAACCCGGGATTTACACAAATTAAGCGGATTGCGAAAAGTGATGAAACCGGTTGCAATAGGTGGGTTATTAGCGGCGCTTTCCAGTGCGGGTATGCCATTAACTTTTGGGTTTATAGGGAAAGACCTGATTTATGAAGCAACGCTTGGCGCCCCCGGAAATTTAGCCTGGATTTTGACGGGTATTGCTTTTGTAAGTAATGTTTGTTTATTAATTGCCGGATTGATGGTGGGGATCAAACCGTTTTTTGGAGCGCTGCCGCAAAAATTTTCCCGCGTAAAAAAAGTTTCCGGATTCTTATGGATGCCGGGTATTATTCTTGGGGTTTCAGCTATTATTTTTGGTGTGTTTCCTATGTTTTTAGATAGAAATTTAATTACTGCGGTGGCACAATCAATTAATGGCACAGTGATAGATATTTCTTTGAAGTTATGGCATGGCTTTAGTTTGGTTATATTATTGAGCATTTTAACGCTAAGCGTGGGCTTTATATTTTATTTTTTGAGAAAGGGAAAACCATTCAATCAGGAAAAGCTGGCGGGTTTCGAATCAGTATCTCCTGAGTATTTAACAGAACTAATTATCAGTAAAACAGATAAATTTGCTTTCAGATATACCCGGCTTTTACACAATGGATATTTGCGTTATTATTTAATCACCATTATTGTATTTCTGATTGGTTTGGTGGGGTATCGCCTGTTTACAGAAGTTCCCTTATCTGTCAATTATGCTCAATTATCTGAAACCCGGTTTTATGAGGTTGTCTTTTTTATCATTATTGTTTCAGCAATTCTTATCACGGTTTTTACATCTTCCCGGTTAACGGCTATTGCAGGCATGGGCATTATAGGCTATTGTATGTGTTTGATATTTGTGTTTTATGGCGCCCCTGATCTGGCAATGACGCAGTTTACTATTGATACGCTTACCGTTGTTTTGTTTGTGTTGGTGTTGTTCAGGCTACCGCAATTTAAAAAATATGTAAATCTAAAGGTCCAGTTCAGAGATGGTTTGATTGCGTTGAGTTTTGGAGCCATTATTTCCATAATTGCGCTTCAGGCTTTTAATGAGCCTGCAGATAAGGTAGTGAGCCATTTTTATGGCGACAATGCTTATGTGCTGGCAAAGGGCAGAAATGTGGTGAATGTGATTTTAGTTGATTTTCGTGGCTTTGATACCATGGTTGAAATTATTGTATTGTCCATTGCGGCACTGGGCGTATATAGCCTGTTGAAATTAAAAGTAAAAGCACCTGAAAAGGAATAAATCGTTAAAATAAATGCTGTATGAATTCAATAATTTTAAAAACAGCCTCCAGTTATTTGCTGCCGCTGTTACTGATGTTTTCGGTATTTATTTTATTAAGAGGGCATTCATTATCCGGTGGTGGTTTTGTGGGTGGACTGGTAGCTTCCATTGCATTTGTTTTGCATGCTTTTGCGCATGGATTCGATAAAGCGAGAGCTATTTTTAGAACGAACCCGGGATTCTTGATCCCGGTAGGTTTGTTCCTGTGTTTTATTATGGGCGCAGTTCCCACTTTTTTTGGTGCGCCGTTTATGAAGGGATTATGGTTAGAAAAATCCATTCCGGGTATTGGTCATATCGGAACAGCATTGTTTTTTGATATTGGTGTTTTTATTGTCGTTATTGGTGTTACGTTAACCATTTTATTTACGATTTCAGAATCAGATATGGAACAGGAAGAAGTATAATTTATGGAATTACTACTCGTTATTTTAATTGGTGTGTTATACGCTGCAGGCATTTATTTAATGTTCAGAAGAAGTATGGTACGCCTTCTTTTGGGACTGATCTTATTAGGAAATGGCGCCAACCTTTTAATTTTTTTAATGGGTGATATTGCTAAAGGAAAACCGCCTATTATTAAAGCGGGCGCCTCTGTTTTTACAGATGTTTATGCAGACCCTGTTCCACAGTCGCTGATTTTAACTGCCATTGTCATTAGTTTTGGATTACAGTCTTTTGCCATTATTTTACTAAAACGGATTTATTTATTAACAGGGTCTGATGATCTGGATACGCTCAATACCCACGATAAAGATATATGATAGATAATTTTATAATTCTTCCTGTTTTAGTGCACATGTTTACTGCCATTATTGCCATCTTTTTTTGGCAGAAAGTGAACATACAACGGGTGATTAGTATTTTAGGAAGTAGTATAGGGCTGGTTTTGTCCTTGAAATTATTCTTAAAAACGCAGGGAACGGGTATTTTGACGATGCAGGCGGGAGATTGGCAGGCCCCGTTCGGAATTACGTTTGTATCAGATACTTTCAGCAGCGTATTGGTTTTATTAACTGGAATTGTTGCTATATCGGTTTCTTTATTCTCAACTGCCGCTGTAAGTACCAACAGGATAAGATATGGTTATTTTGCTATCTTTCATTTCCTGATCATGGGATTAAATGGCGCATTTTTAACCGGTGATATTTTTAATCTGTATGTGTGGTTCGAAATCGTTATTATTTCTTCCTTTGTTCTGATGACGCTTGGAGGACGCAAACCTCAAATGGAAGGAGCTATAAAATATGTAGCGATGAATATGCTGGCATCTATTATTTTCCTGACCGCTATCGGAATTTTATATGGGATAACAGGAAGTTTGAATATGGCAGATCTGGCTGTAAAAGTTGCTCAAATTGAAAACAGGGGTTTAGTGAATGTAACCGGTTTATTATTTTTTGTAGGGTTCGGCATTAAGTCTGCCGTATTTCCATTGTATTTTTGGTTACCATCTTCCTATCATACACCACCATCCTCCATAGCTGCTTTATTCGGGGGACTACTGACGAAAGTGGGCATTTATGCTATGTTCAGAATATTTACTTTAATATTTGTTCCTGACCATTTTATGATGAACCTCTTTATTATAGTAGCTATCATGACTTTGGTGACAGGCGCTTTGGGTGCAATAAGTAAAAACAGTATGCGCAGAATGTTTTCTTATTTGATTGTTTGCCATATTGGTTATTTCATAGCTGGTCTGGGCCTGTTTACAGAAATAGCCATTGCGGGCGCCATATTTTATTTGATCCATGACATCATTGTAAAAACGAATTTATTTTTGGTAAGCGGAATAATTTACAAGGCAAGAGGAAGTACGGATTTAAGGAGGTTAGGCGGTTTTTATAAAGATTATCCGAAACTTTCTATCTTGTTTGCGATTGTTTTATTTTCATTGGCAGGCATTCCTCCTTTATCCGGATTTTGGCCCAAGATCAATTTATTCCAGGCAACACTTACAGCCAATTCATTTATTCTCATTTTAGCTTTGATATTTGCGAGTTTTATTACCTTATACCTCATTGCTAAGATATGGCTGGAAGTTTTTTGGAAAGGGTTGCCGAAGGGCGATATTGAAAAAGGAGATGAATTTGAAGACTTGCCCGGAGAGAAGAAATTTGTGTTGATTTTACCTGTGGTGAGTTTGGCTGCCGTAAGTATATTTATTGGATTTGGAGCTGAATATGTTATGAAAATTTCACAAAAGATTGCTGTAGAAATGATAGATACACAACCCTATATTCATGCTGTGTTAGGAGACCTCCTTTCTAAATAAAATGTTTTATGATAAAACAGTTGCTCTTAAACATTATATTGACTTTCGTTTGGGTGGCCTTAACGGGTTCTTTAACGATTGCCAATATTGGCTTTGGCTTTGCGCTGGCGTTTTTTATTTTATGGATGAGAGACCGGACAGGAAATGATATACGTTATTTTTTCAGGGTGCCTAAGATCATAGGGTTTATCTTTTTTTATTTCTTTGAAATGATCAAAGCTAATCTGCAGGTTGGCCATGATGTAATTACCCCTCATTATTTTATGAAGCCGGGTATCGTAGCACTTCCCTTAGATGCAAAAACAGATTTCGAGATCACCATGCTTTCCAACATGATCTCTTTAACGCCCGGAACATTGGTGGTGGATTTAAGCACAGACAGGAAAGTAATGTTTGTGCATGTGATGTATCTGGAAAGCAGGGAA
>NZ_DAOMQT010000072.1:0-16602 GCF_035445465.1 Agriterribacter sp. | reverse complement strand
GCAATATAAGAAGGCTGTTGAATACCCGTTAACTGCTGCGACATCATTTCCTGGTACTTGGTTAACAGGGTGGCAAAAGCGCTATATGCATCCGGAACTCTTATTAGCGTTCCGTTTACTTTTTCTTTTAATTCCAGCGATTCATTAATAATAATTACCGAAGCTTCGGTAGTATACAGGTGATCTTCATATTTGGGGTTGGCCAGAAAAGCCAGCTGACCTTCTTTTGCTTCTTCAATTTTATTGAACGAGTGTACTCCGGCACCGGCATTGCCCTCAATTTTTCCGTTAATCAGCAAAGCTATTTGTGCGGCCGTGAAAGTCATAAAGATTATTTAAGATAACAAATGTAAAATTTTTTCACCGGCCCTGAAAGGTTATGTTGGATGAGGGCATTATCCACCTGCGATATATCTTTAACCTGCCCGTCTTTAAAAAGAATATTGATCTTTTCATTGAAGGGGTTGTAGGTGCGGCTTACCGCTTCTCCGGTAAACACAAGACAGGAAGCAGCCTGCTCATCAATGTTCAGCCGCTCCATTATGTTTTTTTTCTGGCGGTTCACATCCGCTTCGGGAATAGGCATGCTCTGCAGCTTTACTTTAAGCAGGGTACGGTTCATAATGCTGTTGCATAGCAGGGAAAGCACTTTGTCGGGATGATGACGCCAGCTTTTTATAGCCGCTACCACATCGGTATCGTCTAACTGGCAAAACTGATCAAGATGCCCGGCGATATTTCCTTTATATTGATTCAGTAAAAAGCTTTTTAATATGCTGTCCGGCAAATCCGCGCTGTTTTCGGGCCCCGTTGCTCTCGCTCTTTCTAATATTTTAACTAACATCATTTCAGCGCTCAGCACGGTTTTATGCAGATATACCTGCCAGTACATCAGCCTGCGCGCCACTAAAAATTTTTCGATGGAGTAAATGGCTTTCTCTTCCACCATTAGCTCACCGTTGTGTACAATAAGCATTTTTATGATGCGGTCGTAACCGATAACCCCTTCGCTCACACCGGTAAAAAAACTGTCGCGGGTAAGGTAATCCATCCGGTCCACGTCTAACTGGCCGCTTACTAACTGGTGTAAAAACTTTTTAGGATAAGCATTAGTAAAAATATCAATTGCCATTTGCAACCGGCCGGTGAACTGCCTGTTAAGGTCATGCATCAGCAAAAGGGATAACTCCTCATGATGAACGTCTTCCATGAGTACGCTTTCTAATGCATGCGAAAAGGGTCCATGTCCTATATCATGTAAAAGAATAGCAATTTTGGCGGAGGTATCCTCTGCATCGCTAATGGCTGTTCCTTTTTCCTTCAGTACCTGCAAAGCGTTGCACATTAAGTGGTAAGCGCCCAAAGAATGGTGCAGGCGGGTATGAACGGCGCCGGGGTATACCAAATGCGCCAGTGCCATTTGCTTAATGCGGCGCAAACGCTGGTACCATGGGTGCGAAATAATTTCAAATATCAACGGGTGGTCTATTGTAATAAATCCATATACCGGGTCGTTGATGATTTTCCTGAAAGCCATGCATGAAATGTTAAAAAAATAAGGGAACCGGTGCAAAGGTAAAAAGCGGGAAATGAATAACTACATTTGATTAGCTAAACATAAAAATAATTATTCATGTCTCTGGCAAAAATACTTTGGGTTGATGACGAAATGGAGAGTCTCCAATCGCAAAAGCTCTTTTTGGAAAATAAAGGATACGAAGTAAAAACACTCACCAATGGCTATGATGCATTGGATTACGTGAAAGAAAATATTGTGGATGTGGTATTGTTGGATGAAACCATGCCCGGCATTACCGGTTTGGAAACATTGGCCCGGATAAAAGAGATCAACCAGCAACTGCCCGTAGTGCTCATTACTAAAAATGAAACAGAGAACCTGATGGATGATGCCATTGGTTCGCAGATCAGCGATTACCTCATTAAACCGGTTAACCCCAACCAGGTGTTGCTGAGCTTAAAGAAGATCATTGATAACCGCAGGCTGGTGGCCGAAAAAACAACAAGCGCTTACCAGCAGGAGTTCCGCAATCTTTTTATGGCCCTGAACAGTAATCCCAATTACAACGAATGGATGGAGCTGTATAGAAAATTAGTGTACTGGGAGCTGGAAATGGAAAAAAGCGACAGCCCTGAAATGCGGGAAGTATTTCAATCGCAAAAGAGTGAAGCCAATACGGAGTTTTTTAAGTTCATCAGTAAAAACTATGCTTCATGGGTAGATCCTAAAAGTGCGGATGCGCCCATTATGAGCCATACCCTGTTCCGCTATAAAATATTACCGCATATAGAAAAAGGCAAGCCGCTGTTTGTTGCTTTAATTGATAACCTCCGCTACGATCAGTGGAAAAGCATTCAGCCGGCTTTTGCAGAAACGTTTCGCATACAGGAGGAAGAAACCTTTTATTCTATTCTGCCTACTGCTACACAATACTGCCGCAACGCCATTTTTGCAGGTATGATGCCAGTAGACATTGAAAAGCATTTCCCCGCTCAATGGAAAAACGATGAAGAGGAAGGAGGGAAAAACCTGTTTGAAGAAGCATTCCTGGAAGCGCAGCTAAAGCGTTTATGCAAGAACGATATTAAATACTCCTACACGAAAGTGCTGAATCACCAGGACGGGCAGAAGCTGGTGGATAATATTCATAACCTGCTGCAAAACGATATCAATATTATTGTATACAATTTTGTAGATATGCTGAGCCACGCCCGAACAGAAATGGAAGTGCTGAAAGAGCTGGCCAGCGATGAAACCAGCTACCGGAGTATAACCGCCAGTTGGTTTGAGCATTCGCCCCTGCACCAGGCGCTTAAAAAAATAGCCGACAAGCCGCTTACGCTTATCGTGGCAACCGATCATGGCAGTGTGCGGGTAAAAACGCCCTGTAAGGTTATTGGCGACAAGCAAACAACCACGAACCTGCGCTATAAGCATGGCCGTAATCTGAACTATGAGCCGCGGGAAGTGCTGGCTTTTCGTAACCCCAAAGAAGCCGGGCTGCCTGTGCCTTCCGTTAATTCTTCTTTTATTTTTGCCAAAGGAGATGGTTACCTCTGCTATCCTAATAATTATAACTATTATTCTAACTATTACAGGAACACCTTTCAGCATGGCGGTGTAAGCATTGAGGAAATGATTGTGCCGGTAATACGAATGACAAATAAATGAATTTGAGATTTAATATTTGAAATTTGAGATTGGTCCCTCGCCTGTAATAACGTGAATTTTGGATGTCTGGAAATGACAATCAGTGTGTTATTGTTTCTGGACATTTACCGCATAGGAGAAACATAGGTACACATGGTTATTAATATACCTTATGTTTTCCTATGATCCTATTGTGCCTATGTGTTGAAGATAGCAAACACAGGAAGAGATGTGTATTACTTCGGGTTTCAAATTTTAGATTTCAAATTTCAAATCGTATATCTTTGCCGGTGGAAAACGGTAAGATGAAAATTAATCAACCTACATTAAATAAAATTGAAGCCATACTGCAGGAAGCCGGTTATGTGATACGCTATGAAAGAGGAACGTTTCAGAGCGGCTATTGCATATTGCAGCAAAGAAAAGTAGTAGTGCTGAATAAGTTCCTTACGCTTGAAGGCCGCATTAATACCTTAGCCGATCTTATGCCCCAGTTGGAAATAACATTTGATGCGCTTACCCACGAATCGCAAAAGTTGTACGAGGAACTGATGGCTAAGCCGGCCAATGAGTAAGTAATTGGTTCAATGAAAAATTTACAATTGCCCGTTATACTTTTTCTTTTAGCTTTGACAGGTGAGTTATCCTGATATAAAAGTTACATTCCTCGGTACAGGCACCAGCAGCGGCGTGCCTATGATTGGCTGTAGTTGTGAAGTTTGTACTTCAGCAGATAAGAAGGATAAGCGCCTGCGTTCCAGCATACTGGTGCAGTCTGCAGATACCAATATCGTTGTTGACGCCGGCCCCGATTTCCGGTACCAGATGTTGCGAACCGGTATAAAACGTTTAGACGCTGTTGTATTTACGCATCCGCATAAAGACCACGTAGCCGGGCTCGATGATGTAAGGGGCTTCAATTATTTCATGCGGAAACCCATGGAAATTTATGGTAATGAAATGACCCTTGAAGTGATCATCAGGGAATTTCCTTATGCCTTTACCGAAAAAAAATATCCCGGTGCTCCCAATATCCATCTCAATACGATCAGCTCACAACCCTTTCAGATCAATGATCTTGTTGTTACTCCCATATTGGTTTGGCATATGCAGATGCCTGTGCTGGGTTACCGGTTTGGGAACTTTACCTACATTACGGATGCCAACCGGATAGAAGAAAGCAGCAGGGAATTAATAAGAGGTAGCGAAGTATTGGTATTAAACGCGTTGCGGAAAGAAAAGCACATTTCTCATTTTAACCTGGGTGAAGCCATAGCCGAAGTAAAGGAACTTAACATACCTGCGGCTTATTTTACGCATATCAGCCACCAGTTGGGAAAGCATGCCGCTGTAAGTAGTGAATTACCGGAAGGTATACGGTTGGCGTATGATGGGCTGAGTCTTGCATTGTAAGGTATAAGGTATAAGGTGTAGGAGAGACTTACTACTTGCTTAATTCCTGCTACCATTATCTTTTCTTATGTTTATTACGTAACTTTCATACGCATATACAGCACCTATGAGCGCTAACCGGTTGAAAGCCTATTTTAATTTCAGCAAAAAAGAACGCTATGGAATTATGGCGTTAATGGTTATGCTGATTCTTCTGTGGTTTGCACCACTGGTGTTTGTTCCTGAAGAGCAGCCTGATGAAGAAGGATATGCCCTGTTCAGGCAGGATATTGAGCAACTGCAACAACAGGGTGTGCGGCATAGGCAGAACGAAGACTCCATTGAAGCATCCTATACCTCTTTTGCGGCGGTCTCCGCTATTGAACCTGTAAGTACAACCCTTTTTTATTTTGACCCCAACACATTAACGCCTGCAGGATGGCAGCGGTTAGGCATATCCGGCAGAACCATTCAAACCATACAAAATTTTACAGCTAAGGGCGGCAGGTTTTACAAAGCGGAAGATATGGGCAAAATATACGGATTAAGGAAGCAGGACTATGAAAGACTCCTGCCTTATGTGCATATTGCAGTAAAAGAAGCGGAGCATAAAAAGGAGCGGAGCGCTGAGGCGGTTTCCTATACCCGTGCAAAATATAATGTGCACGTTATTCCTGTTAATACAGCCGACACAACGGCGTTTATTGCCCTGCCGGGCATTGGTAGTAAGCTGGCTAACCGCATTATTAATTTCAGGGAAAAATTAGGCGGCTTTTACACCGTGGAGCAGATCAGGGAAGTGTATGGGGTCAGCGACTCCATTTTTCAGCAAATAAGGCCTTACCTTGAATGCGATGCGTCTGCTATAAAAAGGATTAATATCAATACAGCCTCCATAAATGAGTTAAAAGCGCATCCCTATGTAAAATATCAGGTAGGGAATGCCGTTATCCAGTACCGGTTACAGCATGGCCGCTTTCAAAATATGGATGACCTGAAACAAGTTCATGTAATGTCTGATGACCTGCTGCAAAAGCTGGAACCTTATATTAAGGCAACTATATACGTGTTGGGACAAGGGTGGGCATAAAAAAAGAATTAATTTTACTCAATTCTTTCTAAATCATTATTACCGGGGAGTCCTAAATATAACTTATTGCACACTAACCAAATTTCTTCGTAGTCTATTCGGTTTTTACTGTCTACCAATATTTTAGCACTACATGGTCCGTTGCAAATGATTAAGACTCGGGAGTCTGGAATAGGCTTAATATCGCAATCATTATTATCTTTCAGCCATGTAAGGAAAGAGGATCGGGTGTATAGCATTAGGAATCAAAATTCAACCAAACTTTTCCAAGAAGCCTTTAGCTTTGAACTTTTTGTGAGGCTCGCAGTGGTTTTCGGATTTCTCAAATTGCGTAACGGCAGTATACATTTCCTTTAAATTTTTCTTCGCCTCAATTTCGTTATCCCCATTTGCTATAATGTCTGTCCTGTGCTCGTAAAACGCTATATATCTACCAGACTCGCACTTTATTGCAGTTCCTGGAACTAATTCATCTTTCTTCTTGGTGAAATAATTGTGTCGCATAATAGACCTTTTGTAATTGTAAACGAAAATCAGACCAAAATAGTTTACCGTAACTGTGTTAAAGTTGATAGTTGGCTGAATTACAATCGGTTAATAAAAAGGATAAATGACTATAGATAACGGCGTTTTTGGATAGGTAGGTTAAAAGTACAATATTATCCCAAACTTCAAAAAAAAACCAGCATTTCTGCTGGTTAACTTACTTTCCTATAAGTTGCTGGTATTTCAACCTTCCATCACTGCCCTGCAAAGTCAAATCAAATCTTTCATTGTCCTTTATGTGCCTGCTGTTGTACCGGGAAGCAAATTCATCACAATAGCGCTGCAAGTGCTGTGGGCTTACTTGGTGGAATATTCCGATAATACCACGCTTTAACAGGCTCCAAAAGTTTTCTATACCATTAGTATGAAAGCCACCCCTTGCATATTCACCTTTACTATGGTCTACCACCACATGTTGAAATTCTGATTTGGTTTTCAGAAATGCATACATGGCATAGCCATCAGTTACCATAGTAGAACCTTTTTGCACATGCTGATCTATTAGTTCTTTTGCATACTTTTTAGTAACCCATTCAGTAACTTTTACAACAACTTTACCGCCTGTTTCAACGATACCAAAAACAGGCGTTTTCACATCTTCATTGCGGCCCTGTGTGTTTTTGCTTTTTTTGCTTGCATGCTTGTTCCTTTCTTTGCCGCCCACGTACGTTTCATCTATCTGCACTTCATTAGCCAGCATTTGCGGGGCTTTTTCTTTCAGCATTTCACGAACACGATGCAATAAAAACCATGCTGATTTTTGGGTAATACCTAATTGCCTGCTTAACTGTAATGAACTGATACCTTTCTTTGAAGAAGTACACAAGTAAATGGCAGCAAACCATGTTCTAAGCCCAATTTTGGAGTTTTCGTATATAGTGCCTACAGTTACTGTAAATTTCTTGTGGCATTCTTTATCCCTGCATTTAAAGCCCCTGTTTGTTCTATATGGGTTTACAACACCACAAAATGGACAAGCAGGCGTGCCACCCCAGCGCTGTTGTTCCAGGTATACCCTGCAATCTTCATCAGTTTTGAAGAAATCCAGTAATTGTACTAATGTTTTGAATTTGCTTTCCATTTTGCTTGTTTGTACAACAAAGATAATGCTTGTCCCATTAACTACCTAATATATTTATATAAATATTCAAAAATGAAATTAAATAAAATTAAAAATAAAATTTAATAATTCTATTTTATAAATTAAATAATTGATAATCAGTAAATTATCATTTTAGTAAATTAAATGTAGTATTTGTTTTGAAAATAACCTACCATTTGTTTGGCCGATTGTTATCTTGTATTTATTTTTGTGTCTTATAAATGTTTTGACATGGGCACTAATATCATTCAATCAGGCGAAGGCGTGAAGCGGTTTATTCAAAGAAGCGCTTCCTACCCTGGCATATCACTGGAGGAGGCTTTGGGATTTACAACTGAAGTGGCAAAAAGTTTTCCATCTTCTCAGGTAATAAACAGGAACGATATTGCTGCTGTGTTGAAAAAAGCTGCTGCGTCAATCGTTAGGGAGATCTCGGCGTCCGTCCAATTTCAATTATTCTCAAAGGACAAAGATGGCTATAAAATATCCCCTCTTTTCAAGAAAATCACCAATTACTTAGATCAGTCAGAAAGGCGAAAGCTAATAATTGAGGCATTCGGGTCTCCTAAACTTTACGCTGAATTAATAGAAAAGTTTAATAACCATGCAATTCCCCAAGAATTAAAAACACATCTTATTAGATTTCATAAAATAGCAGAGAAGGCGGCACCAGATGCGGCAAACGTTTTTATTGAGAGTGCAAAATTCGCCGGCGTCCTTTCTGATAGCGGTATTTTAACTATTAGTCCGGATATGGCACAACACCTGCCACATAATGACAACGTTATAGATAATGGTTTGAGTGCCACTGAAATATTCATTGAGAATCAAGTAACCTCACCAGTTATTAGGCAGCAACTACAATTAACGGAAATGGTAAATGAGGAGAAGGTTAAAATAAGATTAACAGGAGGAAAATTTGCTTACCTTATATATCCTCTTGATTTAACAAAAAGAGATATATCAGTAATACAAAAACAGATTGAGCAACTTGATCTTATAATAGAATAAAAAAAAGGAATGACTTCGGTCATTCCTAAAGATATTATCGTATGTCGTGCCCATTATATAGCCGAACCCACATTAGAGGTGTTGTATCCGGCTACTTCCATTAGGTAGTGCGAAAACGCAACCATACGATGACGACCCAAAAACAAAGGCTGCATTTCTATGCGGCTTTTGTATTTACAAAGATACTAAAATATTGTAACTTTATACCTATGGCAAAAGCAGCAAAAAAAGCCCCTAAGAAGAGGGCAGATAAATACGAAGAAAAGGTAGCTATAAAAGGTAGCTTTGAAGAAGTAATAGCAGTAAGCGTAAAGCCGAGTAAAAAGAAAGAAAAAAAGAAGTAAACGACTTTCTATAGGGGAAAAGAGAGAATCGAGCACCCCCGGTAGCAATGCCGGGGTATTTTTTTACGTTATTTGTCCCAACACGTATATAGTTGCCTATATTAATTACTAACAACTGTTAGCTTTAGAAGATTTTCCTTTAATTTGCACAATTGCTATAATAAGTATGGATTTTAAAAAAGACGAATTAACGCTACAAATTGCTCAAACAACCGCTGACTTTGCCAGGCAGTATATAAAGCCTTATGTAATGCTATGGGATGAAGCCCAGGAATTTCCGGTACACGTTTTTAAGGAAATGGGAAAACTGGGCTTAATGGGCGTACTGGTTCCTGAAACCTATGGAGGCGCCGGGCTGGGTTATGTAGAATATGCAACCATTATTGCCGAAGTGGCCAAGGTTTGCGGATCGGTAGGGTTAAGCCTTGCCGCGCACAACTCGCTGTGCACCGGGCATATTCTTGCTTTTGGAAATGAAGCGCAGAAACAAAAATACCTGCCAAAACTGGCTACTGCCGAATGGATAGGCGCCTGGGGCCTAACGGAAGCCGGCACGGGAAGTGATGCGGGCAATATGCAAACTACTGCTATAAAAGATGGGGATGACTGGATATTGAACGGCACCAAATGCTGGATCACGCATGGCAAGTCGGGAGATATAGCCGTGGTAATTGCCAGAACAGGTGAGCCCCGGGCTAAAAATAATGCTACGGCTTTTGTAGTGGAACGAGGAACAGCAGGGTTTAGCCGGGGTAAAAAAGAGAACAAGCTGGGGATGCGGGCCAGTGAAACCGCCGAAATGATATTTGATCATTGCAGGATCCCGGATAGCACCCGGTTAGGTAACGTGGGAGATGGGTTTAAGCAGTCGCTGAAAGTGCTCGATGGCGGCAGGATCTCTATTGCTGCCCTGGCGCTTGGAATAGCTAAGGGGGCTTACGAAGCGGCATTGCAATACGCTAAGGAAAGACACCAGTTTGATCAGCCCATTGCTGCTTTTCAGGGTATATCTTTTAAACTGGCAGATATGGCTACGGAAATTATGGCTTCGGAATTACTGATATTGCAGGCTGCAGATAAAAAGAATAAGGGGCTACCCATGACTAAAGAAGCGGCAATGGCAAAGTATTATGCCAGTGAGGTAGCGGTAAAAGTAGCCAATGACGCGGTGCAGATCTTTGGCGGATACGGCTATACTAAAGATTTTCCGGTGGAAAAGTTTTACAGGGACAGTAAGCTGTGTACCATAGGCGAAGGCACCAGTGAAATACAAAAGATCGTAATAGCCAGGGAGGTATTACGGGGTTAGGCGCTTTAACCACAATAAGAATAAGAGAATGCCCCGGAGGCCGCGTCAAGGTGTGGATAAATCAATGCAAAAAATCATCCTCCTCTTTTGGGGCATATTTGGTAAATACTTTTTCTATAGCTCCTGAAAATAAGGGGAACTTTTCTTTTGCGAAATCTTTCACCAGGGTAATGGCTTTTACAGCCTGTTCTTCAGTTAAGCCTGCTTCTGCCTGTAAACGCTCTATTAATTCTTTCATACAATTAGCTTGTAAATTTATTGCTTATGCCACTTTCAGCAAGCTCATTTTGCTGTTATCGAACTTATGCTGTGCGTAGTCGAGCGTAAGATGAAATTCCTTTTCCGTTGATGAAGGCAGTTCAAACATGGCATCTGTAAGTATGTTTTCACAAATGCTTCTCAATCCTCTTGCACCCAGCTTGTATTCCATGGCTTTACTCACCATAAAATCAAGCACCTCTTCATCTACTTTTAACTTAATGCCTTCCAGCTCAAATAGCCTGGTATACTGTTTCATGAGCGCATTTTTGGGTACCGTAAGGATAGACCGGAGGGTTTCCGTATCCAAAGGATTAAGGTAGGTTACAACCGGCAAACGACCCAGCAACTCAGGGATCAGTCCAAATGATTTGAGATCCTGCGCATTAATATACTGCAGCAGGTTCTTCTTCATATATTCCTGCTGATCTTTATTTACGTTAAATCCAATGGCATTGGTATTCACCCGGCGAGCAATTACCCTGTCTATGCCATCAAATGCGCCGCCACATATAAACAATATATTCTGGGTATTTACTTTGATCAGCTTTTGCTCTGGGTGCTTTCGGCCGCCCTGCGGCGGAACCAGTACTTCTGTTCCTTCCAGCAATTTCAATAAACCCTGTTGTACGCCCTCACCGCTTACGTCGCGGGTAATGGAAGGGTTATCGCTTTTACGGGCAATTTTATCAATCTCATCTATATACACAATGCCTTTTTCTGCTGCTGCCACATCGTAGTTACAAACCTGGAGCAGGCGGGTAAGAATGCTTTCCACATCTTCGCCTACATAACCGGCTTCGGTAAAAACAGTAGCATCCACAATGGCAAAGGGAACATTCAGCATACGCGCAATGGTTTTGGCCAGCAGGGTCTTCCCTGTTCCCGTTTCTCCTACCATTATAATATTACTTTTTTCTATCTCTACTTCATTTTCGGCGGCTTTGTGCTGTAGGCGCTTATAATGATTGTATACTGCCACGGCCAGCACTTTTTTAGCGTCGTCCTGTCCTATAACGTATTCATCCAGGAATTTTTTAACCTCTACAGGTTTTTTAACGGTAAGCTTAAACTGGGGATGAGAAGACTCATGCTTTAATATGAGCTCCTGTTCAATAATTTCCCGGGCATGGTCTACACAGTTCTCACATATATGTCCTTCCTGCCCTGCGATCAAAATTTTAACCTCGTCACGGCTCCTTCCGCAAAAGGAACAATGTAAAATTGATTTAGCCATTGTAATGCAATAAAAAGTTTAATGTTCAACTATTCTGGATGGCTGACAAGGATACGGGAGTGGTTTTACTATTACTAAGGCAAAAAGGATAAGGATAAGCTGCAAAAGTCCGAAACTTTTTTGTAAAAATCCAGTATTATAATGCCTACATATGTCAATTTTCGCTGTATGAAAAAGCCGCTCCATTACGGGCGGCTCTTCAATCGGCTGATTGTAAACCGGTTATAACTTGTCAATTACCTTATCCACGATGCCATATTCTACAGATTCTTTTGCGCCCATCCAGTGATCCCTGTCGAAGTCGGCCATTATTTTTTCAACGGTTTGTCCGCAGTTGTCAGCAAGTATCTTAGCGCTTACTTCTTTTACTTTCCGTATTTGTTCCGCCATTATTTCCAGGTCGGCAGAAGTGCCCTGTCCGCCCCCGCTTGGCTGGTGTATCATTACTTCTCCATGCGGAAAAATATAGCGTTTTCCTTTTTTGCCCCCGCTTAACAGCAGAGAGCCCATAGAAGCGGCCATACCCATACATACGGTAGCTACCGGCGATTTTATCATCTGCATAACATCATACACCACCATGCCGCTGGTAACGATGCCGCCGGGACTGTTAATATAAAAAGTAATTTCCTTACCCTGGTCAATGGCGTCTAAATAAAGGAGGCGGGAGGTAATATCTTTCGCGCTTTTATCGTCTACCGCGCCCCACAAAAAGATCTTACGCTGCTCAATGAATTTTTTGTCGAACTGCCAGCCGCTCAGCATCTTTTCCATAGAAGGCATCTCCGGTGTTTCGGGATTGTCTTCGTCATCTGAAATAAAAGGATTTCTTTTGCTGTGTATATACATATCCAAATATTATTTAGGTTATTTTTCTTTCTGTTTTTTAGGGTTAATGAGTAATACCTCATCTACCAGCCCGTATTCTTTAGCTTCCAGCGCCGTCATCCAGAAGTCACGGTCAAAATCCTTTGCTATTTTTTCAACATCCTGCCCGCTGTGATAGGCTACTACTTCGTATAATTCCTTTTTGATCTTCTTTACCTCATTTACCGTAATCAGCACATCGCTTGCCTGCCCGGCTGCCCCCGAGCTGGGCTGGTGCATCATGATACGCGAATGCTTTAAAGCGGTGCGCTTGCCTTTAGCTCCTGCGCACATCAGCACGGCTCCCATGCTGGCAGCCATTCCTGTGCAAATGGTAGAAATGTCGGGCGTAATATATTGCATGGTATCATAAACACCCATTCCCGCATACACTGATCCTCCGGGGCTGTTCACATACATTTGTATATCCCTTGTGCGGTCGGTACTTTCCAAGAACAATAGCTGGGCGGTTACAATATTACCCACCTCCTCCGAAATAGGGTAGCCCAGGAAAATAATACGATCCATCATTAAACGGCTGTAAACATCCATTACAGCCACATTCATGGGCCGCTCTTCAATAATATTAGGCGTAAGGTTGGTAACGCTATGCCTGGTAAAATCATTCAGGGTGTTACTGGAAATACCCCGGTGTTTTACCGCGTATTTTTCAAATTCTTTTCCAATATTCATGATATCAACAATTTCTTAAGTTATAGATGGCAATTTATGGCATTTACAAACCCAAATATCATGCAAGAGAAAAAAACAGACAAAATGCCATGCGGGAGAGAAAGGACGCAGTGAGAAACGAGGAAAAACCCGAAGGCAAAAATTTGAAATCCGAAGGGAATACAAAGCACCAGGCATCAAAAAACAAGACCCAAATAAATCTCAAATGCTAAATCCCAAGAAGGCTGTCAGCTATAAGCAACAAAGAGGAAAAATGCATCCTATCGTTATTACCTGCTCACCTGATTGCTGATCGCTAATTGCTGTAAAGCACCAGGAACCGAATCACAAAAACCAATTAAACTTCAAATCCGAAGCCGGAAAACCGAAATCCGAAGGAAGGAGCCGACAGCAATCAGATTGAGCAATCAGGAAGAAGGCGTATTCATTCTATTGCTGGTAGTTACTCTCTGATAGCTGATCGCTAATTGCTATAAAGCACCAGGAGCCTAAAAAATAGCAAATGCAGAAGCCCGAAGTCGTAAATCTGAAATCCGAAGGAAATACAATTTCAAATCTCAAATCCGTTAATGCTGATGGTGCTGATGTTCTTCCTGCAGCTTTTTGAAATCATCCACGCTGATAGGTTGCTCAACAGGTGTGGCTTTGGTTTCCATTTGATTAAAGACCTTTTCACTTATGATTTTTCTATATGTATTTTCTACCTGTTGCTTGTCTTTGGTAAGCCTGTCAACATAGCTGTCAATCCACGACATATCTCCTCCCTGCAGCCCGGATGCGCCAAAATAGCCCAACACCTCCCGGGTAATATGATCGCGTATTTCATCGGGCGACACGTCTAATTGATTTTCCTTTATGATCTTATCGCTGATCAGGGTCCATTTCAGCTGATTTTTAAATACCGGAAATTCTTCTTCTATCTGTTCGGGAGATTTAGCTTCCTCGCCCCCTTTTTCCATCCATTTTTTTAAAAATTTTTCGGGAAACTCAATTACCGTATGGTCTAATAAAGCATGGTACAGCTCGTGATGAAAATGATTGCGGCTCTGACCATCAAAGGCGTTTTCGATATCTGCTTTTATGGCGTTGCGAAACTCCTCTTCTGTTTTTATTGCTTTACCGGGATACACTTCTTCATAGAACTCCTCACTGAACTCCCTTTTTTCTACCAGCCCTATTTTGGTAATGGTTACCTTAAAAAACTTTTCCAGGTCATCAGGATTGTTTTTATCCAGGCCCAGATCGCTTTCTAACCATTCTCTTTCCTTATCGTCAAAAGCGGCTTTTAATTGCAGCACAATGTTATCGTCTTTCTTTTTCCCTGTTAGCTGTTCTTTCAATGAAGGATTAAAATATTTTAACAGGAGCGAATTATCTTTAGCAATGCCGTTTTCTATTATATTGCCTTCTGCATCAGATTCTTCAAATTTTACATTCAGCACATCCTCATCTGTAGCAATGGTTTCCGGTTCTGTCATTTTTCCATGCCTTACCTTTAGCCTTTCCACTTCCTCCTCTATCATATCATCCGGCACTTCAATTTTATAGCGGGTAAGCGGTATTTGATTCAGATCCGGTAAATCAAAAGAAGGCTTTAATCCTACTTCAAAATTAAAAGAATACGCGGCCGGGTTGTTCATATCCAAATTGCCGGGGTCATTGTCGGCTCCCGGAAGCGGCTGCGCAAAAATGTCGAGCTTTTCCTTATCTAAATAATCAACCAAACCCTTTTCAATGCTTCTCAGCACTTCTTCGGTGTATACGGCCGGACCGTGCATTTTTTTAATAACACCCGCCGGCACCATTCCTTTGCGGAAGCCGGGAATGTTGGCAGATTTGGCATACTGCTTCAATGCTTTTTCGAAAGGCGGGAAATAATCCTCTTTGTTTACCGTAACTGTTATTTTATCGTTCAGTAATCCAATATTTTCCCTTGTAATCGTTGCCATATTTATTGTGTATTATAAATATATGTAATGAGCAGTGCAGGCATACGGTTTGCGGAATGGTCGTTACCGATTCTGATCTTTCACAATGCCCGGTTTGCTGCTATTTTGGTGAAAAATTATTTGGCTGTCCTTCCTAAAAATTCCCGTTAGAATTGTAAAAAGGAGTGCAAAAGTAAGGCTTTTGTATTAATTCTTTATGATTTGCTTCTATGGTAAAAGTGCCGGCAACCAACAGCTCAATTTGATATTATCAACTCTTAAGGATAGAAATAAAATTATTTATAACTTCAAGAGTATCAATTGAAAACAATAATAGTAGTAAATCTGTCTTTGTATTGACAAAATTATTCTTAATTTAGTCAATTAAGTGACATATTTTATGAACGAAGTTCTGACAAGAGCAATTGAAAGCCGGTTAAAGAGCCTGATTGGAAAGAACAAAGTGCTGTTGATCCTGGGTACACGACGTGTAGGGAAAACTGTTTTGATCAACAAAATCGTTAAGGAATACAACAAGCAGGTTGTAATGTTGAATGGCGAGGATCTGAATACACAGGAGATACTTCAGCAGCGAACGGCTGCAAACTATAAAAGAATAGCCGGAGATGCCCAACTGCTGGTTATAGATGAGGCGCAGGCGATTCCGGAAACGGGAAAAGTATTAAAGCTGATGATTGACAGCTTACCTGATCTGACTATAATAGCCACGGGTTCCTCTTCTTTTGATTTATTGAACAAAGCAGGAGAACCTTTGACGGGAAGAAAAATTCAATTTCAATTATACCCGATCGCTCAAATGGAATTAGAAAGCGGGGAAAACTTTGTTGAAACCAGGCAGCATTTGGAAGAGCGGCTTGTTTTTGGTTCTTATCCTGAAATAATTCAGTTGCCCTCTTATCGTGAAAAGGAAGAATATTTACAGGAATTAGTACAGTCTTATTTATTAAAAGACATCCTGGCTTTTGAAGGAATACGTCAGTCAAATAAAATCATGAAATTGCTAAGGCTGATTGCTTTTCAAACAGGTAGTGAAGTTTCCTACAATGAACTTGGGAATCAACTGGGCATCAGTAAAAACACAGTTGAAAGTTACCTGGATTTACTGAGCAAAGTATTCCTGATCTACCGGCTGCCAGCTTATAGTACCAACCAGCGCAAGGAAATATCCAAAGGGTCTAAATGGTATTTTGCAGATAACGGCATTCGCAATGCCATTGCAAGCGATCTGCGTTTACTGAACCTTCGCCAGGATACCGGTAGCCTTTGGGAAAATTATCTTTTAAGCGAACGTATAAAACGGAATAGCTATCTCCATGAGCATGTTCAGTATTTTTTCTGGCGTAATTATGATCAGCAGGAAGTAGATCTTATTGAATTAAAACAGGGTAAGCTACATGCCTGGGAGTTCAAATATAATAATAACAAAAAAGTTAAAATCCCTGCTGCATTTTCAGCAGCATATCCTGAAGCTTTGTTTGAGTGTATTACAAAAGATAATTACCTGGATTGGATAACGGCTGCTTCATAAAGAATAGCCGCTCCAATTGCTGTGCGCTTTTACCATATAGTAAAAGCTTTATGTGCGGGTGGAGGGACTCGAACCCCCATGCCTCGCGGCGCCAGATCCTAAGTCTG
>NZ_DAOMQT010000071.1:0-16935 GCF_035445465.1 Agriterribacter sp. | reverse complement strand
TATTCCTTACTGCTGCCTCCCGTAGGAGTCGGGCCCGTGTCTCAGTGCCCGTGTGGCTGATCATGCTCTCACATCAGCTACTGATCGCAGGCTTGGTGGGCCGTTACCCCGCCAACTACCTAATCAGCCGTACGCCCATCTTCAAGTGCCGGAGCTTTAATAATAAAAAGATGCCTTTTCATTATATTATGGGGTATTAATCCAAGTTTCCCTGGGCTATTCCCCGCTCGAAGGAAGGTTGCGTACGTATTGCGCACCCGTTTGCCGGTCGCCGCCCATGTATTGCTACACTGCGCTGCCCCACGACTTGCATGTATTAAGCCTGCCGCTAGCGTTCATCCTGAGCCAGGATCAAACTCTCCATTGTAAATAATGTTGAGATTTGAAGATTGCTCTAAAAATCAAATTTTGTGGCTGGTTTACCTTACCCTGATTTCTAAAAAAAAATCAAGTGCTGTTGCTTCCAAACTTTCAAAGATCTTAGAATCTCGTATTTTTACGACCGTTTTTAAACGGGTTGCAAAGGTAAGAGATTTATTATTTCTACCAAATTTTTTTACTGAAATTTTCAGCTTTTTTTGGTTGATAAAATATTACTAATCATAGAACTACATTCAAAAAAATATCGGCTGCAAAGTTATATTCTCACCATGTCTAAAGCAAAATTTTTATTGCTTTCTTCTGCACAATTCCGGTAAACTATCAGGGAAGATCTTTAGTGTTTTTTTGAACGGGGTGCAAAGGTAGGGGTTTTTATGAACCCGCCAAATCTTTTTTCCCTTTTTCTATGCGTAATCGTCGTTTATTTTTTAAGAACTACTGCTTTTTTCAAAAGCGGAGCGCAAAGATAGCCAGCTTTTGCTTGCCGCCAAATCTTTTTTCAAAAAGAAGCGCTTTTTTCAAAAAAAATTATTCTGCTTTGTGTTGAAAACAGGCGGTCATTATATGCTGTACCCCTTATCAACAGGGGCTTTACATTGCATGTACACAGCAACGGGTTTACAAGGAACAACTTAAAAAAATTGCGGGCCGTTGTTATACAACGACCCGCAATGCCATCATAAAAGCAGGTAAAACTGTTTTTATTTTTTCTTTTGCGCTTTAGAGGAATTGGTTGTTGCCTTACCCAAATCCTTTATCCTGATATTCCGGAAAAATAACGTATCGCCATGACCCAAAAATCCAATATGTCCTGTAGCTCTTTTCAGTCCCGGATGATCGCGGTGATCTATAGTGCCATTCTTACTGGCTTCGGCAATATCGCCATCCAGGATAACCGTACCGTTTAAGGTTACCTTTATATGATTGCCCTTAATATATATCTCCTCTTCATTCCACTCTCCTACCGGCTTTAAATAGCCGCGTTTAGCTGCTATTACGCCATATACCGAACCATGGTACTGGTAAGGCTTCAAATCCTTATAAATATCGGCTTCGTTATCCAGCACCTGTATTTCCATCCCTTCATAAGCGCCATCGCCGGTTAAAGGCGTACGGATGCCTATGCCATTATTAGCGCCGGGGGTGAGCTTAAACTCAAAACGGTAAATGAAATCGCTGTACTCGTCTTTGGTATACAGGTTACCGTTTCCGCCTCTTTTGGGATACACGGCTATATTACCATCTTCAATGATATAGGAGGTTTTATTGCCCACCCACTCGTGCAGGGCGGTGCCATCGAATAATATTTTGTATCCTTCTTTTTGCTCATCCGCAGTAAGCACATAAGGCCGGGGGCGGGGAATTTCACGCAGGTAAATATCCCTGTATGCCACATAAGTGCCATGCGCCTGCAGTTCTATCTGCTCTTCGGGGAAAATTGGCAGGTTGCGATCCCAGTAGTTTTCAAGCGGCACTTTATCTACCACTAATTGCCCGTTCAGGTAAACCGTAACCTGGTCGCCCACCATGGTAATATGAAAAGTATTCCAGTCGCCAATAGCATTATCGGCCAGTTTGGAAGGCTTGCTCTCGTTTTTTTGATTGTTATACAAGCCGCCGGAACCTACCTGGGCGCCTACATCTACTCTTGAAGTATCCCAAATCTGCACCTGGGGCGTTCCTCGCAGGTATAAACCGGCATCACCGTCTTTGGTTATCTTCCAGTCAACATACATCTCAAAGTCACCATACTGCTTCTCCGTACACAGGTTCTCTCCTTTTCCTGTAAAAACAAGCAGCCCGTCTTCTACAACCCATCCCGTACGCATGATCTCATCTGCTTTCGCCTGTTCCTTTGCTAAGGTTGCAGCATCCATTTTCGTGCGTTTAACGGGGTCGGCAACCAATCCCTTCCATCCTGTAAGATCCCTTCCGTTAAATAAAGGAACAAACCCTTTGCCCTGTGGCATGGCCGCTATGTGCTTTTGAATGGCCTCCTTCAGGTACTGGCTTTCATTTCCGTTACCCATTATCTGTATGGTTTTCTCCAGCAAGGCCCTCACATTGTCTCCATAAATACCTTTGTTGGCTAAAGCGATATCTACTACCGCGTTCCCGGCCTGTCGCTGCAGGGCAGGATCATCTAAAAAAGTGCCTGCATATAATAAGGCAGGAAATGTGTTGCATTTTCCTACCTGACCCAGTATTTTCTTTTTTTGATCTGCAGTGCCGGCAAAATCCATGGCATTACGCAGTAAAATCAATTTTTGATCACCGGTATGATCAGAAATGCTGATCTGCTTAATAAAGCCCTCTACCGCTTCGGGAGCAGCAGTTCCCTTACCCTCCCGCTGAAGTACCTGGTACAATTGCGTGGTAGCCAGTCCGCCCTTCCAGTTGGAAAGCGCAGCTATCACTGCTCCTTTGGTTTGAGCATTGCCTCCCGCAAAAGCATCCAGTACGGTATTCAGCCCTTTTTTGCCGCCAATGCCGGCCAAAACATTATAGAAAAGTGATTTCTTTTCGGCCGGCGCGCTTTTTTCCCTGGCTATAATTACGGCGCTTGCCTGGTCCGGGTTCTTCATCATGCTTAATGCCGAAACCAGTAACCCCTGCATATCTGTTATATCACTGGGGCTTTTTGCAGATAGCAACAGCTCTGTTAACTGGGGCAACTGAACAGGAGAAACCATGTTTTTTAAAGCCGTGCGTGCCGACTGACTCACCGCGGGGTTAGGATCGTTAACAAATGCCAGCACATCTTTTGCTTTTCCACGGGCGCCTTTTTCTCCCAAAATTTCTATTAACGCGGCTTTACCGGCAGGCGATGCCGTTTCCAGCGCTTCACTTACAGCGGGCACCAGCTTATCACCTTTAACCGACAGCAACGCGGTTTTAACCGTTGCTATTTCTTCTGCGTTGCCATTTTTTAACATATTCAGCAAAGCGGGTATAACTTCCTGCTGACCAATTTTTGCCGCGGCGGTAACAGCAGCCAGGCGTACACCCACATCGCCGCTTTGCAGCGACTGGAGCGCCAGGGGCAAAGCTGTGGGCATGGCTTTATCACCAAACATGTTAAGTATTCCAGCCTTTGCGCTATTATCTGCTTTATTGAACGTTGTTATCCATTGTGCGGAATTGGCCTCAGTAAGATAAGGCCGGGCATATTTCAGCGCGGCTTCGCGGTACTCCGCATTTTTATCTTTCATGGCTTTGGTTAGCAAACCCACGCTGTTTTCGCCCTGTATATCCGTTAATAATTTTAATGCCGCCGTGCGGGTATGTACCTGCCCGGAAGCTTTTTTCAACAAAGTGTTTGCTGCTTTTTCGGCTGCCTGGGCCTGCCCGGTTACGGCCAGTTGATTAAGATATAAAAGATAGGCGGATGTGGCATCTGTTACATCGTAGCTGTAGCCGCTTTTAGCGGCAGCAGTATGGAGCAGCTTTAAGGAAGACGGGTCGGCAATACGTGCTAATGCATATAAAGCCACTTTGGTTAAGTTGGGATCGCTGCTTTTGGCCAGGGCAGTAACCTGGGGAACCGCTGCTGAAAACCGGGTATCTCCCAGCGCCTGCACAAGCGACAACTGCGCGTTGCCGGTAGCGCCTGGCAGGGCCTGCAATAATGCGTTATTGGATGCTTCGGTATGAATGGCGGCTAATGCCCGCGACGCCGCGTCGGAAAGTCTTTCATCATGCAGGTAGTTTTTCAAAAAAACTACCGCATCATCCTTGCCCACATGCTCAAGTTGTGTAATGATGAACAGTTGCGCCTCCTTATCCGATAGTTTTTCAAGCGCCTGCCCGTATGCCTTTACAGCCATTGCACGCCAGCTTTCTTTACCCGGCTGGCTGGCAGAAAAGGAAAAACCATTAATGGCGTAATGCAGTTTGGTATGATCTCCCGCTGTATTTAAACGGGTAACCAGCTCTGCCAGCCCGGCTTCTCCCAACTTAGCCACCGCTTCGACGTTGGCGTTGAGCTGATCTGCGTCATCTGCCGGCGTTTTGGCCAGCAGATCGGCTATTTTGGTAGTAACCGTACGGTTATCATCGGTTTGCGCGGCAGCCATTTGCAGCACGGTAAAGCAAAAAAGAAACGTGATTAATATTTGTCGCATGTAAATGAAAATTGTCTTGTTTAATATATTGTAATGCCTGCCTCGTCATGGCAGTTGTTCAGAAAAAAGGTTGAACCGTTTTGATATGCTTTCTAAAGCTGTTTGGTGAGCGCTGCTTACGCACGCCATCAGCTTTTATTTACATAAACCAGGGCTCCCGCAAAGGAGGGTTAAGCAAACGGTTGGCGCCTTCATCATTAATAAACTCCTGTTTCACAGGGTCGAATTTCAAAGAGCGGCCCAACTGCAGTGCTATTTTACCTAAATTCACTATTGTAGCGGAACGGTGCCCATTGGCTTCATTCAACGCGAATTTTTTCCGGTTCTTTACCGCATCCACAAAATCGGTTACCTGGGGCAACGGATCGGGGAACGCGGCTAATTTCCTTTCCAGGTCGGGTATATCGGAACGGAAACCGGGATATAGCTTTCCTTTCGGTCCCTCAATATATGCGGCATTTTCTTCCGTACCTGCGCCGTCAAGTATAATCTGGCAACCATCTTCGTAAGTATAGGTAATTTTTCTCCAGGTTCCCACCGCGTCATCATGCTGCTGCGGGGCATCCACTTCTACCGATACCGGGCTGGTATCATCTTTGCCCAGGAAATACTGAACGGGATCTATATAATGCTGCCCCATATCGCCCAGCCCGCCGCCGTCATAATCCCAGTAGCCGCGGAAGGTAGTATGTACCCGATGTGCACTATATGGCTTAAAAGGTGCCGGGCCCAGCCACATGTTATAATCCAGCTCTTTGGGAACAGATTCCGGTTCCAGGTGCGTTTTGCCTACCCAGTAAAATTTCCAGTCGAAGCCTGTATGCCTGCTCACCGTAACTTTTAACGGCCAGCCCAGCAACCCGCTTTCCACTAATTTCTTAATAGGTTTCACCGTAGTGCCCATGCCATAAAAATTATCGGAAAACCGGAACCAGGTATTCAGCCTGAAGATTCGGCCATGCTGCTGCACGGCTTCAACAAGGCGCTTGCCTTCGCCAATGGTACGGGTCATGGGCTTTTCGCACCAGATGTCTTTTCCTGCACGGGCTGCATCGGCAGCAATAATACCATGCCAGTGGGGGGGCGTGGCAATATGTACAATATCCACTTCCGGCAATGTAATCAGCTCGCGGTAATCCCTGAAAGTTTTTACGCCTTTACCGCCACCCAATGCATCTAAGGCCAATTGAATGTGGCGGGTATCTACATCGCAAACAGCTACCGTTTTAGTGCCCGCATATTCAAAATGGCCGCGGCCCATTCCACCCACGCCTATTACGGCTTTGGTAAGCGTATCGCTGGGTGCCAGATAGCCGGAGCCTCCCAGCACATGACGGGGAACAATTGTAAATGCGGCTAAGGCGCCTATTGAGTTTTTCAGGAACAGGCGCCTTGAGTTTTTTTGTTTTGACTTCATATTGCTTGATGAAAAATTTTACTGAGGAAAGTTCTAAAGTACAAATTATTATGTAAAAACAGATATACAAACGTTTGCTTAAACAATAAGATGCTACAGGTTGAAGCATTTACAGTGGTGGGTGGGTTAGAGTGGTAAGTAGTAAATAGTTAGTGGTTAGTGGTCGGTTGTCAGCACCGATACCTCCTTACTACTTAACACTTACCAATTATTCCCTTCTCTTTATCCCTTACCCCTCACTCCCTTAACTTATACGCTTTTATTTCATTTTGATTGACACCAAATAACCAGGTATCATTAACCTGCAATACGCTTCTAACGTCGCCCCATAACCGAAATCCGGATTGCCATTGCGGCACATACTCAAAGCTCCCTTTGCCATCTCCTTTCAGCAGCACGCCAAAGCTGGCATCATACTTACCAAACCGCAAACGGGCCTGGTTAATATTTCCACCTAACAGTATATCCTGCTTCCCATCGTTATCATAATCAAGAGCGGTTATCGTAAATACCGTCGATATTTGTGCAGGCAAAGGCAGCGGTTTGCCATGAAACTTACCATCAGTTCCCATTTCAAAATAGGCAGAGCTTAAACAATCCGCTTTTAAATGACCCGCACCTTTCAGCTCGCCGGCAGTGAAAATATCGGTAAGGGTTTGATCGGCGAAGGATTTATAACTGGTATACCGGGTTCGCATGGTGCTGATCTGATCCAGCAGTTCATCTCTTGTAACATAAGGATAGCTTTTGTTCTGTATATAAAAACATAGTATGGGATCAACGGATCCGTTCTCGTCAAAATCCTTATAATACATTTCCGCCGGTTCTTTTTCGCTTACGCGGCACTGGGTATTTAATCCGTGGTTACCCGCAATAAGATCGGGCTTTCCATCGCCATTCATATCTGTTACCAGTAATTTGTTCCACCATCCATAGTATGGCTTCTCAAAATAATCACCGGTTCTGTTTTCCAGCTTCCCGTTATTATTTACAAATACCATCAGCGGCATCCATTCTCCCGAAACAATCAGATCCTGTTTGCCGTCGCCGTTCATATCTGTCCAGGCCGCATCCGTTATCATGCCCGCATGTTGCAATGCAGGAGCCACATTTTTTATTTGATCGGTGAAACGTCCTTTGCCATCATTGATCAGGATATAGCTCTCCGGCGTTTCGGGGTAACGGCCGGGAATTACCCTGCCTCCTACGAAGGCGTCCGGGTATCCATCGCCATTTATATCGGCTATGCGCACACAACTTTTACTGGCATACATTAGCGGCAGGGCATCTTCCGCCCTTTTGAAGTTTCCTTTGCCATCATTGAGGTATAGCCTGTCCTGCAGCCGTGTATCGTTCGGGGCAAAGCTGTGATATCCTCCGCTGGCAACGTAGAGGTCAATAAATCCATCGCCGTTGGCATCAAAAAAAGCAGCATCCGCATCTTCACTCGCCTTATCTGCTTCAAAAGCCGGTTCCGGCTGCATAATAAACTGCCTGCCTTTTTGCTGTATATATAATGCACCTGCCTGCCCTGTGGCGCCCCCGGCAAATACATCTTCCAGCCCGTCGCCATTCACATCCCCTTTAACCAGGCAGGGACCAAAGAAAGACATTGGATTGACCATCAAAGGTTGCCGTTTAAAATCGTTAACGGTATTCTGCGCATGCGTAAAGACAACAGGTGATTTAATTTCTTTAAACAATGGCTCTTCCTTTGTTGGTATGCGGAAAGCAGAAAAAGCATCCTTTTCCTTTACAATAATCTGTTGATCTGCTTTTACGTTATGGATCACCTGCTGCCGGCCGCTCAGCCATACCACCCTGATGGAGTCTGCATTAGCGGCATCGCCTAACCCAAAATGCAACACAGGCGTAACAGACGACTGGTAGCCTCTTGCGGGCATCTGTTCCGCATATTGTATTTTCCCTTTACTAAAGATGGTAACCTTTGCTCCCAGCCCCTGGGTATTTTGAGCCGCGCCCTCCAGGGCAACCTGCAGAAAATGATGCGCTGTTTTTTTTGCCGACTGGTTATGATAAATAAACGCGGGCTTATTGATGTTGCTGATAACCAGGTCCAGCGCACCATCGTTATCGAGGTCGGCATATACGCCGCCGTTACTATTGGATGGTATATCAAATCCCCATTCGGCACTTACATTGCTGAAAGTAAGATCGCCATTGTTGCGGTACATATAGTTAATCACATCCGAAGATGGGATTTGATGCACAAGATCGAGCACATTCTGCCGCCTGATGTCGCCCCTATTATGCTGCATATAATCGTTCATATACTTTATAAAATCCATATCGGTGTAGTCTCTCATATAGCCATTCGTTACATACATATCCTTCCATCCGTCGTTATCAAAATCGGCAACAAGCGGCGCCCAGCTCCAGTCGGAATTGGAAATGCCCGATAACTGCCCTGTTTCGCTGAATGTGCCGTTGCCGTTGTTTATTTGCAGCATGTTGCGCATATACTGATAATAAAACCCGCTGCGTAACATAAGCTCAAATTTTTCGTAATTATCAGGCGACACCAGCATCTTTTGCCGGTGGTTATCTTCGGGCAGCATGTCGAGCGATATGATATCGGGGTAGGCGTCATTATTAATGTCACTGATATCGTTGCCCATGCCAAAGTGTGTGGTATGTCCCAGCGCGGTTTGCTTTACATCGGTAAAAGTGCCGTTCTGATTATTTATATACAGGTAATCTGGCACGCTATAGTCGTTGCAGATATAAATATCCTGCCATCCATCACCGTTAATATCGGCAATGGCAGCCCCCAGTCCGTAGGTTAAGGCCGAGCTGTTTATTTTTGATGCCGGTGTAATATCCCTGAATACATTTTTATCGTTCCTGAATAACTTTATGCCTATTTCCGGATCGGGTTGTTGCAATACATGGGCTGTGGCTACCTCATCCAAAACCGGCAATGAACTGGGGTTATGATTAAGCAGCAACATATCCAGGTCGCCGTCTTTATCGTAATCAAAAAAGTAACCCTGGGTGCTGAAAGAAGAATCGGCCAGGCCATATTGCGCCGCCTGTTCGGCAAAAACCGGTATGCCGGCTTTATCATTTCCCTGGTTGATGAATAACTGGTTCAACCGCTTTTCGGCAGGCAGTTTTCCGGAATAGCAGGCATATATATCCGGCAGCCCGTCTCCGTTTATATCAGCTATTGTTACGCCGGTTTTCCAGGGTCCTGCTCTGCCACCAACGCCTGCCTTTGCCGTAATGTCTTCAAACTGCATATTACCCCTGTTGAGGTACAATTTATTTTCTGCCGTATTCCCGGAAAAATAAATATCCTGTAAGCCATCGCCATTCATATCACCTGCCGCCACACCTCCACCGTTGTATATATATTCATACATTAAAACATTGAGGTTGAGGTTTTCTTTAAGCGTATTGTTAAAATGAATATTGGTGCGCTCGGGCGGTAACAACACAAACAGGGGATCGGTGTTCTTCACTTCACCCTTTTTTTTATTTTCCGGTGAAGCGCAACTACAAACACTTAATGCTCCATACGCTATTACGAGCAGTATATTAAATCGCAGCACGGTACAAGAATTTGAGATGAGGGATGTGCTTAAAAAATCTATGCCGGCTTCTGGCCAGCATAGACTTAAAGATAAGCAATATCAAAGTTTAAATAAACAACTATTCGTAGCCGGGATTTTGAACCAGTTTATTATTTCTATTCACTTCATCGCGGCTTAAAGGCCTGAAATACATTTTATCTAACCACTGGCGGTCTTCCAGTCCAATATCAACAAACGGAGTATACGTATAGTTATATCTTGTTTCGTCCTTCCGGTAAGGTGAGGGAGCGGTTTGCCCCGGTTTAAGGGTGCCTTTAACGCTAATAAAAACATTCTTTCTACCTAAAGTGGCCGGAGCTACCATCCAGCGCCTGGCATCAAAATAACGTTGCTCTTCATATGCCATTTCAATTCTGCGCTCGTTTCTGTAGCGATCACGCAATGCAGACCCACTTTCTGTAATAGCCGACATACCGGCCCTGTAACGAATTTTATTCAACCAGTCCCTTGCTTCGGGTTCTTCTCCCAGTTCTATACAGGCTTCTATATAATTAAATACAGCTTCGGTATATCTAAAAAATGGCCAGGGAATAGATTGCCGAACATAATTGTCTACTACTACAGGATCAGGATCCGTAAATTTCCGCATATAATAACCTGTCCAGCTACCATTCCAGTCTTCAATAGATGACTGCCTGGTATCCAAGCCAAATATATTTCCACTACCTACCTGGTACTGACCTGTTTGCACCTGGTTTGCCGGGTCAACATTACCGGAAATTTTATCACGGGGCTTCCAATCTGCGCCATCATACAAAATAGTGGCATAAAAACGCGGCTCCCTGTCAGTATAAGGAGATGTTGCATGGGCAGGATTACTCCAGTTAAACTTAGTTCCATCCATCATTTCATAATCATCTACCATTTGCTGAATAGGTGTGTTACCCGCCCAATTGTGATAACCATTAGGCCCGTTTGCAAGTCCAACATACTGTCCTGCGTATTCATCTTTATCTGCGGTATATCCTCTTTCAAAGATTAATTCAACTTCGGCTGCTGCATCTACATTAGCGTCTTTACTTCCTCCGCCCATTGCCATTGAGATGTAATTTTTCTTTGCTTCGGCAAAAGAAACAGGTGCAGACAAATCAAGTTTATATCCTGTGCCTTCATCAATAACAGCTTTTGCCGCATCCCTGGCTGCTGTCCACCTGGTAATACGGTCTCCACTTGTATATCCAATTAGCTCCGGATTTGAATATGCCGCTAAAACCGAAGATTTGGATTTGGCAGTAGGTATATCATACAGGTCGCTCGCCGCATATAACAACACACGCGACTTTAAGGCCATTGCTGCGAGTTGGGAAGCACGGCCCCGTGGCAAATCCTTACCCTTTAAAAGAAAAATCGCACTATCACAATCATCTACAATAAAATTCACGCATTCTTCAAAAGTATTTCTTGCAATAGTATAATCTTCATCTAACCCGTAAGGTTTTTCAATAATCGGGAAAGCGCCATAAAAACGAAGCAGTTGCTGGGAATAATACGCTCTCAAAAAATAAGATTCTCCCCGCAAACGATCATTTAAATCCCTGTTATCAAATGTAGCTGTTGCGAGGTTTGTTAAGGCCACATTAGCGCTGCGAATACCACTGAACATGCTTCCCCATTCATAAGTACCATTCGTCCATCCTAAATTTGATGGATTTAATACCCCTTCATTTACAATATCAATACCCCGCCCCGGGTGGGTAAAAACAGATTCATCTGTTAAGGAAGAAAGCATCTGTTCATCAAACCCACCCATGCCCAGCCGGCTGTACACCCCGGTAACAAAGGCCTCGGAAAGCGGACCATCCTTCCAAACATCTTCTGAAGATACTTCACCTAATGGTTTGGTATTCAAAAAATCTTTGTTGCAGGAAGCCAGGGCAATACCCCCTGCTATAAAAATGATTATTGAAATATTCTTTATCATATTACTCATTATGATTCGTTTTAAAAGGTTACACGAAAACCACCGTTAATAATTCTTGCCTGCGGGTAATACTGTCCACTGCTACTGGTTGATTCGGGATCATATATTTTCATTTTGTCGAAAGTCAGCAGATTAAGCGCGTTAATATATACACGGAAATTATTAATGCCCACTTTCTCTGTTAATTTAGCTGACAGGTTGTAGCCCAGCTCAATATTTTTTAAACGGAGATAATCACTGCTCCTCAACCAATAGGTATTAAGACCAGAATAGTATTGATCGCCTCTGTTTGCACTTCGGGGGTGTACGCTGCTCGGATTTTCTATGCTCCAACGGTTCTTGTATGAATATTCAAGGTAGTTACCAATACTGCCGGACTCTGTTCCAATGAATAATAAACCACCGGTAGCTCCCTGGAAAAGAATAGAAAGATCAAAGTCTTTATACTGCAGGTTAATAGAAGCGCCTCCGGTAAACATAGGATCTCTGTTCTTCTTTAACCTTGTTCTGTCGTCCTGATCAATTTTATTATTGCCGTCAATATCTTTATACTTCATATCCCCAGGGCGAAGCGTACCCACAAGCGCGCTGTAATCCAGCGTATTTTTATCTATGTCTGCCTGGTCAATAAATACGCCATCGTATTCATAGGCCAGGTAGTTTACACCACTACTGCCGAAAGAAGCTCCGGTAGATTTTTGCCAGTCGGGGGCCCCAGGTATTTCATCCCAGAAATCAATTTTATTTTTTGCATAACCACCGTTTACCCCTACACTGAACCGGAAATCACCTATTTGGTCAGAATAGCCTAATTTAAATTCCCAGCCTTTATTACTCAACTTTCCAAGATTAACAGGAGGCAATAATGATCCAATACCAGCACTCGCCGGCGTAGAACCCTGTTTCTGAATAAGAATCTGATTGCGCTTATTTATAAAATATTCAAACTCAAAACTCAATCTTCTGTCCAATGCACTACCTTCTAACCCGATATTGCTGTTATTGGCTACCTCCCAGGTAAAGTCGGGATTAGGCACCCTGCGTTCAAACAAAGTTTTAGATAAATTTCTATCAATAATATAGCTATTAAATCCATAGGTAGAGAGGTATTGGTACTCCTGTAATGCGCCGTTAAAATACACCTGATCATTACCCATTTGTCCATAAGAACCCCTTAATTTAAGATAGTTGATGAAAGGCACATTATTTCTAAAAAAGTTTTCATCAGAAATATTCCATCCTACCAATACCCCGGGGAAAAATCCAAAACGGGAGTCTTCCGGGAAAATATAGGAACCATCATAACGCCAAACAAATTCGGCAAGATATTTTTCCTTGAAGTTATACCCTACACGTCCAAAATAACTTAAACGGGCACGTTCATAAGCACCGCCGTTATTGTCTTTTTCTGCATCGCCTCCCGCAAACATCTGATCCACCGCGGTGGAGATAAAATACCTGCGGAATGCGCTGAAATAGTCATCCTGTATTGTTTCCCGGTTTATACCCACCAATACATTAATTGTATGATCATCTTTAATTGTACGGTCATAATTCAACAAAGCACCCAATAAAAGGTTTAACCTGTTTTCGTCTGCAGTTCTTAACCTGGGATCAGTGAAGGTGGAACGCACAACCTTGCTAAGTTTAGGTGTTACCCCATCATCTTCGTAACTAGCATTATCCCAATTGTAGAGCGACCAGGGTGTTTCCCATCTTTTACCACGGTAAATATATTTATCAACAGCAGCCATACCCGTTAGCTTCAACCCTTCCACGCCAGGGATCAATATTTCGACCTTACCATTGGTTTGAAAATAATCTCTTTTATCTCTGTCGTAACCGGTTAAGTTGGTTGTGATCACTACCGGATTTTCACCGTTTTCAATATCAGGGCCGGGCATTCCATTTGGCCAAATTGCCTGTTCGGTTGGTTTGCCACGCATTAACATCCTAAAAATAGCACCAGCACCTTTGGTTGGGAAAAAGCGGTATTCTTCACGCGCTGTAAGCCCTATCTGCACATTTATGTATTTATTAATTTTTGCGTCCAAATTCAGGCGCATATCGTATTGCTTATACCCGGTAGCCGAGTTTTTATAATACCCATCCTGGTCATTATAACCAAGCGAGGCGAGGTATCTAACATTTTCGGATCCCCCACTCAACTGCAGGTTATGCCTTATCTGGGGAGACCAGTTTTTTAATACTGCTCCAAACCAATCTGTATTAGGGTGTCCCCAGGGATCAGAACCATCTGCGAATTTTTCCATATCCGCTGGTTTGTACGTAGCATTTACCGGGTTTGGCGTTCCGCCATCTGTACGGGTATAGCTTCCGGTTTGCTTAAATGCATTCCATGCAGCACTCCACTGTTCAGGGTTTTCAGCCAAATCTTTCCATATCACAAGCTCATTTGCCATTTGCGCATATTGTACAGCATCTGCCAATTTAGGTATAACAGTTGCCTGTGCCAATCCATAATTAAAGTCGTAAGACAGTAGTGGCTTACCGGTTTTACCGTGCTTTGTGGTAATTAGTATAACGCCATTCGCAGCACGGGCGCCATAAATTGCAGCAGAAGCGTCTTTTAAAACAGATACACTTTCTATATCATTTGGGTTTAAACGTTCTAAGCCTCCACTACGCTCCGGCACGCCATCAATTACGATCAATGCATCACTATTTCCTAAAGTATTTGTACCGCGAATACGGATACGTGAACCATCATATCCCGGCTCACCACTACTCTGCACAGCACTGATACCCGGCAATCGACCAACCAATGAGTTAGAAAGGTTTACGGCAGGTGATCTCTGCAATTCGGTACCCTTAACCTGGGCAACAGCTCCCGTAACCGTAACCTTTTTTTGCGTACCATATCCTACCACCACTACGGCATCTAACTCGCTTGCTTCTCCGGGAACTAATACCACTTCAAAGTTAGTTTGATTGCCTACTGTTCTTTCCTGTGTTTGAAACCCAATAGCTGAAATAACCAGTACCGCCCTGCTGTTGGGTGCATTAATACTAAACGCCCCGTCTTCGCCGGTAGTAACACCTGTAGTTGTACCCTTTATGATAACGCTGGCATTCGCTATTGGTTCAGCCTGGTCGTTGGTAACTTTACCTTTAACAGCAATAGCTTGTGCAAAGCCGCCGGCACTAATAAAAAGCAAAGCCATCGTTAGTGCAACAGCATGCCTTACTTTCTGAAGCAGAAAATTTTGCATCATGTTTTGATTTTTGTTTGAGGTCTTAATATTGAAATGTTCAGATCACAATAATAGCTTGTTTAGGATCAACTGGATCTTGCTCATTTAATCATCCTTACTATCTAAATTAAATGGCAGAAATCCGTATGAACAAAAGCTATGGGGATAATAGTAAGAGGAAAGTGTTCATATAACATTCAGTTTTGGAGTTAAGAAATACAATCGTTTGTTACTAAAATAAAATACCAGATGTTTTAAAATCCGGAAAAAAGAGAAATTCATATATAAATAATATGACTTCACCTATTAACTGATGTTAAAAGTAATTAAAATTTAATATAAAAATGTTTTTTTGACACTTTATTTTAACGCACCATTTTCCACTTCATGCAACAACGCGGGGTAAAGGTTACCAATGGGTTTAAATACCGGCCTCCGGGAAGATCATTAACTATTATCTTATAAATGTTTTCAAAGCCGCATCCGTATAGTCTTGTACAAAAAACAATATATTGCCGTATGCGGAAAAATCTTCCTTATCATGCATCGTAGTGAGCGCTACAGACTGCATACCTGCATGTAAGGCTGCTTCAACGCCTTTAGGAGCGTCTTCAAAAACTATACATTGTTCCGGTGGCACATCTAACAGTGCCGCAGCTTTCAGATAAGTTTCGGGATGCGGCTTGCTCATGCTCACATCATCGGCGCTTACGATAGCGGAAAAATAATGCCGGAGATGCAGGTTATCTAAAACAAAATTAATATTAAAAGGTATTGCTGCGGAGCCAATAGCCATCGGGATATGCTTTTGCCGTGCAGCTTCCAGGAACCCATCCAATCCTTTTATAAGCTTCAGATGTGGCAGGTACGCCTGCTGGTATCTTTTTTCTTTCTCAAGCGATAAACGATCCGCTTCCTCCACTGAAAAATGACCTTTACCGAATATACGGCCCATCACTTCACTGTTCTTTCCGTACATCTGCACTTTTACTTCTTCCTCATTTAAGCCGGCCCCCAGTTCATCATTCAATAAATGATACCAGGCTTTTACATGAAAAGCCATATCATCAATCATGGTACCATTCAGGTCAAAAATAAAAGCTTTATAGCTGTTGTTCATTATAATGATTTTAGATGCTGCACCAACAATAGGTATGCTAAAAGTAAAATCGTATTCCTATTCCACAAAAATTGTTATTTTCATGCACTGTTACAGCCCTTATATTCAACATTCAAAGGTCAGCTTCACCCAATGTTATCCCGTTATAATAAAGAAACCCGTTTGCTCGTTGCTATTGATTGCATCATTTTTGGATTTGATGGCAGCAACATTAAATTGCTGCTTATACAAAGAGGAATGGAACCCGAAATTGGCAAATGGAGCCTGATGGGTGGATTTGTGCGCCCCGATGAAGGACTGGAAGATGCATCCAACCGTATATTGAAAAAACTAACCGGCTTAGAAAACGTGTACATGGAGCAACTGCTGGTTTTTGGTGAGCCCAACCGCGACCCCGTGGAACGAACGGTTTCCATTGCATATTTTGCTTTAATTGATATCTTCCAATACGAAAAGCAACTGAGCGATGAATATCATGCGGAATGGTTTATGCTCAAAGATGTACCACCGTTAATATTCGATCATGATAAGATGGTAAGCCTGGCGAAAAAGCAATTGCGGTATAAGGCTGCGCTACATCCTGTTTTATTTGAACTTTTACCGCTCAGGTTTACTATTCCGCAGCTTCAGCACCTGTATGAAGCGGTATACGACACCAATTTTGACAACCGCAATTTCAGCCGTAAAATATTATCAACAGGATTACTGATCAAGCAAAAGGAAAAGGATAAAAAAACCTCCAAAAAAGGAGCTTATTATTTTAAATTAGATAAAAGGAAATACGCCGATCATTTTAAAGCTTTTCTTAATTTCATACCCAACCCGGAAAAATTCCTGAACACACATTAATACATATTTATATATATAATATGTAATCTCATTTACAGCAACAACAACACAACTATAATTTAAAATATACTGCAACAAAGCTTTTTAGGCTTTTGATGCAATGTATTTCCATTACATTTGTACAGGTGAACTGGTCATGTTCCTATGAAACTTCAAACATCCAACGATTAAACCAGTTCTTCTAATACCATTATTTTCTGGCGTACTTACAACCTCATTAGATTTCTGTTAACCCGTTAATTCTGCATTGATCAGATTTAAAATTTGAAATGTTATGTATTCGTATGCTTT